>JASFTJ010000092.1:0-7659 GCA_050053615.1 Anaerolineae bacterium
AGGCTCCACATCGCCTCCATCACAGTGCGGAATTTGTGAGCGCTGGGCTCCAGCTCCCGGCAGCGGGCCATGATCGCCCGGTCGGCTTCCTTGGAGTCAAACTGGATGATCTCGTCGTTGAAAACAAAGAACCAGCGACCGCCGACGACTTCGGTCCAATTGCCGGGCTTGAGGTGGGCCTGGACCACTTCTGCATATCTATCGGCCCGGTCGGCCTGCATGCTCAGGTACAGCCCTGTGTCCTTTTTCTCGAAAGCAAACCCCGCCTCCGTCAACGCTTCTTCGACGCCCTCGTCCGCAGTCCCAGAAGGAATGTAGCTTTTGGTCCGGGCCTGCCCCCCATTGGGCCGGTCGATGACGGGGATGATGCTCAGGCCGAACTTGAGCGCAAACTCAAAGTCGCGCTCGTCGTGAGCAGGCACGGCCATGATGGCGCCGGTGCCGTAGGTCATCATGACATAGTCGGCGATCCAGATGGGAATGCGCGCCCCATTGACAGGATTGATGGCATACGCCCCGATGAACACGCCGGTTTTTTCTCGCGAAGCGTCGGTGCTCAGCCGCTCGATCTCGGTCTGACGGACGGCCTGGGCCACATAGGCCTCGACCTCGGCGCGGCGCTCCTCGATAGTCAGCTTATTGACCAGGGGATGCTCCGGGGCCAGAACCATAAAAGTCGCGCCCCACAGCGTGTCGGGCCGTGTAGTAAAGACGACAATGTCGTCGCCAGCCTCCGACTTGAACACGACATCGGCGCCCTCGCTGCGGCCGATCCAGTTGGTCTGCATAGCAACGACCCGTTCGGGCCAATCGATCTTGGAGAAATCGAGCAGCTCCTCGGCATAGTCGGTGATGCGGAAGAACCACTGCTCCAGTTCCTTTTTGATGACTGGCGTGCCGCAGCGCTCGCAGTGGCGGTCCTCGCCCCAGACCTGCTCGCGAGCCAGGGTGGTGTTGCATTGGGGACAGAAATCCACGGGCGCCGCGGCCTTGTAGGCAATGCCAGCATCGTAGAACTTGCGGAAGAACCACTCACTCCAGCGGTAGTAGCCGGGCAAGCAGGAAATGGCTTCCCGCTCCCAGTCGAACATAGCGCCCATGCTGCTCAGCTGTTTGCGCATCTTTTCGATGTTGGACATGGTCCAAGTGTGGGGATGGATGCCCCGCTCAATAGCGGCGTTCTCAGCTGGCAGGCCAAAAGCATCAAAGCCCATGGGAAACAGGACGTTGTAGCCCCGCATGTGCATAAAGCGCGCCCGCACATCGGATGGGGCCATGGCGTACCAATGGCCGATGTGCAGATCGCCGCTGGGGTAAGGAAGCATGGTCAGGGCGTAGTGCTTGGGCTTGCTGTCGTCGATCACCGCGCGGTAGAGGCGGTCCGTCTCCCAGCGGTCCTGCCACTTGGGTTCAATTTTCTGCGGGATATACTTGTCGGCCATGCATTCTCCTCACTTTGTTCGCCATCTTTATGGCGCCGCAGCGCATTCTACACCATAACGCCCAGTCCGTCAACTCTCAACTCTCCAACCAGAGCGCCAAGACGGCGACAAGTTCACCCAGCTTGCGGACCACGGCATCGGGCCGGACCTCTGCCCCTTCAGGCAGCCCCTGGCCGCGGTTGTCCAGCCACACGCCGCGCATGCCCACGCCCTGCGCCCCGCCGACGTCCATCTCCAGCATATCGCCGACCATGACCGCCTGGGCCGCGCGCACGCCCAACTTGACCAGCGCCCGCTGGAAAATCGCCGGGTGGGGCTTCATGACCTCCATCGTCGAGGAATAGACGCGCACCGGCAGCAGGTCGAGCAGACCGCCCCGCCGCAGCTCGTCGTCGCGGCACTCGGCGGTGGACCAACTATTGGAGACGAGGCCCAGCTGCAGTCCGCGCTCGCTCAGAGCTGTCAGGGTCGGCAGGGCATCGTCTTTGGGGCCGGTGGGCAGGGACACGGACTCGAAGGCCGCCACGGCGGCGTCCAGGTCGTCGTCCGATACGTCCAGCCCCATCGCCGGCAGCGCCTCCCCGAACAGATCGCGCACCGTGTAGCTCTGGCAGGCGCGCATGGCCTTCCGCCACCTGACCCCGGCCCGGGCATACAGGGCCGCCGAGAACTCGTCCTCCTCGGGCGGCGTGAAACCCCGCCTGAGCAAAACGCGCTGAGCCCCGCCAAACTGGGTCAAGGCCAGTTGCTCAAAGCCGAGGGAACGATCCTTCCACTCCAGCAGGGTACCGTCCATGTCAAAGATAACGGCCTTTATTCCGGTCATGGTGTCTCCGGGGCAGACTGACCCAGTCTTACGGTCTTAGAAACTGCGTAACGATCCGGTTGAAGGCATCCGGCTTGAAGCGCATGGGATGGTGACCGCCCCACTCTGGCACACCTTCCTGTTCGGTCACGCCAGCGATCACCTCCACGCGACAGTTGGGAATGGCCGCGCCGAACCAGGCGGCGTTGGCCAAGGGGATCACGGCATCGTCCTCGCCCCAGACCACCAGGGTCGGACAGGCGATGGTTTCCAGTTGCTCCTCGGCAAGATGCCCTGCCCCGGCGCTGTCCACCAGAACGAGCCGCTCAATCCGTTGGGGGACAGACAGGGCCGCTTCCAGGGCGACCATGCCGCCCCACGATACACCGCCCAGCGTGGCCGCCTCCAGCCCCTCGGCGTCCATCAGGTCTACCAAGGCTGCCGCTTGTTGCCCGTGGTCCAGCCGCTCGCCGCCGGACTCACCGTAGCCTATCAGGTCCAACGCATAGACGGTGAACCCCGTCCGGGCCAGCGCTTCCACGTTATTCTCCCACACGCGCCACGAGTTTTCGGGATGATAGCCATGAGCCAGCAAGATAGCCGGGCCGCTGCCCCGGACATGGGCGTGAATCGCTCCATGTTGTGTCTCGATCGCTTTGTCCATAACACCCCCGCGCCCATATGGCAAACCCCCTTCGCCTTTGACGAAGGGGGTTCCAAGAAACCCTGTACCAAGGTGGAGCCGAAGGGATTCGAACCCTCAACCCCCACAATGCCATTGTGGTGCGCTCCCGTTGCGCTACGGCCCCACGAATCTCTGCTCATTGTTCAAAGATCAGCGGCCAGTGGAGCTGAGGGGACTCGAACCCCTGACCTCGACAGTGCGATTGTCGCGCTCTCCCAACTGAGCTACAGCCCCCCTATGCCATTCGCGGGTCATAGTATAGCCCAGAACTGCTGGGTTGTCAAACACGTATCCTTCGAGGGACACGTCCCTGCGACCACCCAAGTTTCATCTCTAGGATTTTGAGTTTGGGACGGCTTGTGGTATGCTGTACTGGCTTTTCTCGGGCCGATTCTTGTGGAAGGAGGTCGTCGATCGTGCACCTCAAACTAGAACGTTTGAACGTCGGTCCCTGGCCGATGAACTGCTATCTGATTCGATGTCCTATGACAAAAGAGATCGCCATCGTGGACCCTGGTGCGGACGCCGAGGCCATTCTGGAGATGGTCGGTGAATCCGCGGTCAGGTGCATCCTGCTGACCCACAGTCACCCCGACCACATCGGCGCCCTGGAGGCCGTGCGCCTGGCAACCGGCGTACCGGTGGGCCTCCATCCTGCCGATACTGAGCTCCTGGACCTGAGAGACGGTTTTCCGCTGTTGGATGCAATGGAGGTGGAAGTAGGGCAGGGGCGAGTGACCGTGGTCCACACGCCGGGCCACACGCCCGGCAGCGTGTGCCTGCGGCTCAACCACCAGGCCATCGTCGGAGACGCCATTTTTCCCGGTGGACCGGGCCACACCGTTTCGCCGGAAGCGCTGGCCCAGAGCCTGGCTTCGCTGGGCCGGACGGTCTTTACCTGGCCGGACGAGACCGAGCTCTACCCTGGTCACGGCGAGCACACCACCGTCGGCGCCGAGCGTGCGGCTTTTGAGCGTTTCGTCGCAGCCGACCATCCCCCTGGCCTGTGTGGCGACGTGACCTGGCAGTAATAGTCCGTCGGTCGCTCGGCGCGCCACACATCTGCGCTGATAGAAGAAGCCAGCCATCTTGCAGTATCGAGGAAAAGCGGGTATACTATAGTCGCTCTCAAAACCTCGAGTTTCCCAGGCTGGACGGGCAATAGGAGGAAAGATGATCGGCCGGGTCGTCAAAGGCAAATACAAGATCTACGACGAAGTCGGATCCGGGGGATTCGCGACTGTCTATCTGGGCCGCAACATGGACACCAACGAAATCGTCGCCATCAAGGTGCTCAGCAGACAGTATACAAAGGAAAGCCAGTATGTCGAGCGATTCCGGCGCGAAGCAAGCCTCGCTGAGCGCCTCCGGCACCCGAATGTCGTCCGCATCTTCGACCATGGCATCGAGGATGGGATTCACTTTCTGGTCATGGAGTTCGTCGAGGGCCTGACCCTGGATAGAATCATCCAGCGCAAAGGGCGGTTCTCCATCGAAGAGACGCTGTCCTACACGGAGCAAGCCCTCGCCGGGCTACAGGCAGCCTATCGCGCTGGCATCGTCCACCGCGACATCAAACCAGCCAATCTGATGATCACGCCCGACGGTACGGTCAAGGTCATGGATTTCGGCATCGCCCGTGTGGAGGCGTTGGCCGGCCTGACTCAGAGTGGCATGTTCATGGGCACGCCCCGCTACATCTCACCCGAGATGGCCAGGGGCGCCCGGGCCGACATCCGTGCGGACCTGTACGCCTTGGGCCTGCTGATCTACGAAATGCTCTCCGGTGCGCCGCCGTTCGACGCTGAGAACCCGTGGGCTGTGTTACGGCAGCAGATCGAAGGTCAGCCGACACCCATCCACCAGCTGCGCCCCGACGTGCCGCGCTGGCTGGAGGACGTGGTCTCTCGGGCCCTGGTCAAGGACCCGAATCAGCGTTTCCAGACGCCGGCGGAAATGCTTGCCGCACTGCGTGAGCGGACGGCAACGCCCAGCAAGGTGCCGAAAACCCCTCCCCGCAAGCCTCCTGTCCAGGCTGCGCGCCCTACCAAAGTCACGCAGCGACGTGGGGTGTCCAAGGGCCTGGTCTTTGGACTGGTGGGGGCCGTCGTCGTGGTCGTGCTGGCCCTGACCGCCCTCCTTGTCCTTGGGAGCGGAATGGGAAAAGCGACGGCGACCCCATTGCCGACCGCGGCCGTGGCCATGGGCCCGACAAGCACCCCCTTGGTCGTCGTGGTGACCAACACGCCAGAGGACTCGCCCACGTCAGTCCCGGCCGCAGCAGAGGCGACAGAGACCCTGGATTCCACCTCTGTGGCCCCGACTGACACAGCTGTCCCGCCCACAGAGACCCCGGTTCCCCCCGCGGACACTCCCGTCCCGCCGACCGACACACCCGCCCCGACGGAGGCGCCGCCGACCAACACGCCAGCCCCGCCGACCAATACGCCGAGGCCGCAAGCCACGAATACCCCGGCGCCGACCAACACGCCGACCTCACCGCCGGCGCCGGCCGTCTCCGGCCGGATCGCGATCAGCGCCGGGGGCACGCTATATGTCTTCGACGCAAATACTGGGCAGACCCTCTTCACTGTCCCCGGCATGCGCCATCCAGATTTCCGACGCGACGGGGCTGAAATCATTGCTAACGGCGAGGGGGGGGCACGGGCCAGTGTGGTGAATATCAACGCCAACAGCGGCAGTATCATCCGCAATCAGAGCGAGTTTACCGACGACTTTCATCCCTTCTGGTCGCCGGATGGCACTCGTTTTGCCTACGATTCACTGCACCACGGTCTGGGCAACTATACGATGTTATACACACAGGGCTTGACCGGAGGCAAGCCCCAGGAAGAGGTGACTCTCGGTTATGCTGGAGAGCAGATCCGTGGTCACTCACCGGTCTGGATGCAGGACGATTGGATTGCCTTCACCGGCTGCGACTATTGGCCGGGTGGGAGCGGCGGATCCAAGTGCGGCATCTACCGCATACCAAGCTGGGGAGATCGGCCCCTCATGGTCCACGCCGGCAGCACCGACATGCGCGCCACGGACAACCACGGCAGCCAACTACTCTTTATGAGCCAGGAGAGCGGCAACTGGGAAGTCTTTATCATGGGCAGCCAGGGTGGGGAGGCGCGCAACTTGTCGAATAGTTCCACATCAAACGATGGATTGGGCACGTTCTCACATGACGGCAAGCTGGTGGCTTTTGCCTCCAATCGAGGCGGCGGCTGGGCGGTGTGGGTAGTCAACAAAGATGGCAGCAACCTGACCAAGCTGTTTGCCCTGCCTGGCCCGCCGACCCAACCCTGGTACAAAGACAGCATGTCCTGGGGACCGTAAACATAGCGTAGCCGTCTTTGAAGAACCCGGTCCTGTTGAACGACCGGGTTCTTGACTGTAGGGACAAATCTGCAATTCGCCCGCAAGGTGGACAGGAGACAATGATCACGATCCTGGGGCTAGGACCCGGCAATCCAGAGCACCTGACCCGGCAGGCCTGGGACATCCTCTCCCAGGCCAACGAGGTGTACCTGCGCACCAGACATCATCCCACCATCGCCGCTCTGCCAGAGCATCTTGGAGTCTACAGTTTTGATGACCTGTACGAGACGCTTGATGACTTTGCCAGCGTCTATGAGACCATCGCCGAGCGCGTCGTCGCCCTGGGCAAGCGGCCCGAGGGCGTGCTCTATGCCGTGCCCGGCCACCCGCTGGTCGGCGAGTCGTCGGTGCTGCGCATCCTGGCCCGCGCCCGCGAGGAGGATCTGGCCGTGCGCCTGGTGGAGGGCCTGAGCTTTGTCGAGCCGGTGCTCAGCCAGTTGGAAATCGACGGCCTCGACGGCCTGCAACTGGCCGATGCCACCGACCTGGCCGCAGCCCACCACCCTCCCCTCGACCCCGACCGGCCCGCCCTGATCGGCCAACTCTATGGGAGGCGACTGGCCAGCGGCGTCAAACTGACGCTGATGAACGCCTATCCAGACGACCATCCCGTGACCCTGGTGCGGGCAGCCGGCACCGGGCAGAGCGATGTCAGCACGGCGCCCCTGTACAAACTGGACCGGGGCCAGACCATAGATCATCTGACGACCCTTTACGTGCCGGCTCTGCCCCACACCGGTGGGTTCCCGGCCTTCCAGAACACCATTGCCCGGCTGCGGGCGCCGGATGGCTGCCCCTGGGACCGCGAACAGACCCATCAGACGCTGCGCACCAACCTGCTGGAAGAAGTCTATGAGACCTTGGCCGCCCTCGACGCCGAGGCAGGGCCAGCCCCGGACAAGCTGTGCGAGGAACTGGGTGATCTGCTGATGCAGATCGCGATGCACGTCCAGATCGCGACCGAAGCAGGCTCATTCCAATTCGCCGACGTCATCGGCCAGATCGACGCCAAACTCAAGCGACGCCATCCGCACGTGTTTGGAGACGTGGAAGTAGAGGGCACCGACGACGTTTTGCGCAACTGGGAGGCGATCAAGGCCGACGAGCGCTCTGAGGCCGGGCCTGGCGCCCCATCCAGGCTGGCGGGGGTGCCGGCGATCCTGCCCGCTTTGGCCCGAGCCCAGGCCCTCGGCGACCGGGCAGCGCGGGCGGGCTTTGACTGGCCGGACCTCGATGGAGTCCTGGCCAAACTGAACGAGGAGATCGCCGAACTGCGCGCCGCGCGCGCGCCGGGGGCGCGCGCGCAGGAACTGGGCGACGTGCTGTTTACCCTGGTCAAT
>JASFTJ010000093.1:0-7653 GCA_050053615.1 Anaerolineae bacterium
CTATCTTTGTTGTCGCGATTTTCGCCACCGTCGTCACGTTTCTATACGTTGTGTTCTTTGTCATTGGAAAGCAGTAGCACCAAAGCTATTCATAGAATCCATTCGAAGGAGGCACTATGAACTCAATCGTCTGTCTCAAAGAAGTTCCCGACACCGAGACACGCATCCAGGTCCGGGAGGGGGCCGTCGTCGAGGAGGGGATCCAGTACGTGGTCAACCCCTACGACGAGTACGCCCTGGAAGAAGCCCTCACCTGGCAAGAAAAGCTGGGCGGCAAGGTGACCATGGTCAGCCTGGGGCCGGAGCGGGCCCGTGAGAGCATCCTCAAGGGCCTGGCCATGGGCGCCGACGAGGTCTATCACCTCTCCGACGAGGCCTTCCTGGGCGGCGACGCCTACGCCACGGCCAAGGCGCTGGCGGCGGCCATCAAGACCCTGGGCGAGTACGACGCCGTCTTTTGCGGCAAGCAGGCCGTCGACGACGACAGCGCCGCTGTGGGCATCATGCTCGCCGAGCTGCTGGATCTGCCCCACGTCTCGGTCGTCTCCAAGCTAGAGATCGACGCCGAAGCCAAGACGGCCCGGGCCGAGCGCGACATCGAGGGCGGCAAGGAAGTGGTCGAGACGCCGCTGCCGGCGGTCATCACCGCCCAGAAGGGACTGAACGAGCCGCGCTACCCGTCCTTCCGGGGCATCCGCCAGGCGCGGCGCAAGCCGTTCAACACCTGGGCGCCGGGCGACGTGGGCCTGGACGCCGGCGAGGTCGGCGCGGCGGCCGCCAGGCTGGAGGTCATCGAAGTCACGCCGCCGCCCGAGCGGCCGCCCGGCCGCATCGTCGAAGGCGAGCCCGCCGAAGCGGCCAAGAAGGTCGTGCACCTGCTGCGCGACGAAGCGAAAGTCATTTAGGAGGCGATCATGGGAAACAACGTTCTGGTATTTGCGGAGCAACGGGACGGCGCCCTGAAAAAGGTCGCCTTCGAGATGCTGGGCACCGGCGCCGAACTGGCCGCCCAGCTGGGCGGCAACGTTGAGGCGGTGCTGCTGGGCTCAGGGCTAGACGGCTTGCCCGACACCCTGGCCCAATACGGCGCCACAAAAGTCTACGTGGCCGACGACGACTCTCTGGCCAACTATTCTGGCGAGGGCTATGCCAACACCCTGGCCGCCTTCCTGGGCAAAATCGAGCCGGCCGTCATCCTCGTCGGCGCGACGGCCCTGGGCAAGGACCTGGCGCCCCGGCTGGCAGCCCGGCTGGGCGTGGGCCTGGCCACTGACTGCACCGCCCTGGCGATCGACGGCGGGCGGCTCCTGGCCACGCGGCCCATCTTTGCCGGCAAGGCCCTGGCCAAGGTCAAGCTCAACGGCGACCCACAGATGGCCTCGGTGCGGCCCAACGTGCTGGCCGCCCCCGAGCCGGACGAAGCCGCCACAGCGAACATCGAGCCGGTGGCGGCGGCTGTGGGCGACGTGCGGGCCAAAGTCGTGGATGTCGTCGGCGCAGGCGAAGGGGAACTCGACGTCGCCGAAGCCGACATCATCGTCTCCGGCGGCAGAGGCGTCGGCGGCCCGGAGGGCTTTGCCCCGGTCCGCAGCTTGGCCAAGACGCTGGGCGCGGCCGTGGGCGCCTCCCGCGCGGCAGTGGACGCCGGCTGGATCGAGCATAGCCACCAGGTGGGCCAGACCGGCAAGACGGTGACGCCCAACCTGTACATCGCCTGCGGCATCTCGGGCGCCATCCAACACCTGGCGGGTATGAAGACTTCCAAAGTCATCGTCGCTGTCAACAAGGACCCCGAGGCGCCAATCTTTAAGCTGGCCAACTATGGCATCGTCGCCGACCTGTTCGACGTGGTGCCACTGCTAGAAAAAGAGTTCGAGACACTGCTGATCGAGTGAGGGTATCGAGCAACGACAAGTGGTGGGGCCTTTCCGGTCTCGCCACTTGTTTTTTTGGAGGGGGCATCGAGTGGACCCGCAGCTCGCCAGGCGGCGATGGCATCAGCAGGGGCGCTCGTGGAAGAGACAGTCCAGGACCGAGCAATCCTTGGCGGTTGGCTGGGGGAAGGTGGTCGACGGGCCAGGGGTCTCGACACCGCAAAAACGCACTCGCAGCTAGGCGTGCGCACCATGAATACATGTCCCTCAGGTTATTGAAGACACCCGGCAGCATTTGTCCTGCAACTTTCGACCAATCAGGACGTATTGGTAGTGATTGCAGTCGAGATCGTCCGAGTTTCGGACTTGTGTGACAAAACGGGAGGATAGCAATGACTGAGGAACAGATGGTTGCCGAGGAACCGCAGCCCGAGACCGAGGGATCGGCAGGCACGGAAGAGATCAAAGTACAGGTTGAAGACTTGTTCAGGGCCATTAATGACCTCATCCGTGAGGGGACAGTCCGGAGAGTTAAGATACTCCACAACGATCGGGTCCTGGTGGATATTCCCTTGTGGGCCGGTATCGGCAGCGGGGTGTTGCTGTCGATCTATATGGCCCCCGTCGCGGCGCTGGCCAGCGTGGGAGCCCTGTTGGGCGGCTGTACACTGCGCGTCGAGCGGGAGGACCCGCCGGAAGTGTAGGCAAACCCGCAATAATCATGAGAGCCTGGTTCCGTCGAGGGACCGGGCTCTTGCTTTTTGGGGGCAAAGAGGGCTCTAGCGCGACCAGGGGAGCTCTGTCTGCATGCTGTGTTGACCGCCGACAACATGTGGGAAATGCCTCGGCGCTCAGCTTGACTTTTCGTGGAGCAGCAGCTAGAATGACCCAAACCAGACGCAGACAAGGAGTATCAAACGCTATGCGTGCAGTCATCCAACGTGTTCGCGAGGGTCAGGTTTCTGTGGACGGCCGGGCCATCGGCCAGATCGGTCCCGGCCTTGTCATTCTGCTGGGGATTGGTGAGGGCGATGACCGGGAGGAAGTCAACTATCTAGCTGACAAGATTGCCAATCTGCGCATCTTTGCCGACGCCGAGGGCAAGACCAACCTCTCCGCCCTGGACGTGGGTGGTGAAGCCCTAGTTATCTCTCAGTTTACCCTCTATGCCGACTGCCGGAAGGGCCGCCGGCCCAGTTTCCTTCACGCTGCCCCGCCCGATGTCGCGGAATCGCTGGTGGACGATTTTACTGATCGGCTGCGGCAGGCTGGCATCCGTCGTGTGGAGAGCGGCGAGTTCGGGGCGATGATGCTGGTCGAGATCCACAACGACGGCCCGTTCACCGTCATCCTGGATACTCACGAGCTGAGAGGATAGGCCAGAAAGGGGTAGAAATGGATTTTTACCGGCGACTGGCCGAGACAGCCCGGCGGAACGAGAGTCTGCTATGTGTGGGGTTGGACCCACGCCTGGAGCGTCTCGCGCCGGGCGACGATCTATTTAGCTTCAACCGGCGGATCGTAGACGCCACGCGCGACCTGGCCTGCACCTACAAGCCCAACTTTGCCTTCTATGAATCGGGTGGGCCGGAGGGCCTGGAGGCACTGCGGCGCACCGTGGACTATATCCACGAAACAGCCGATGCGCCCGTCATCCTCGACGCCAAGCGCAACGACATCGGCTCGACGGCGGCGGCTTATGCTCGCGCCGCTTTTGAGGTGTGGGGTGCCGATGCCCTCACGGTCAACCCCTATCTGGGCCACGACTCGGTGACGCCTTTCACTGCTTATGCGGAGAGAGGCGTTTTTTTGTTGTGCCACACTTCCAACCCGGGGGCGACCGACTTGCAGACGCTGCCCAGCCCCAGCCGCCCGCTGTACGAGCACGTGGCCGAAAGGGCCGCCGAGTGGGGCGCCGGGCTGGTCGTCGGCGCGACCTACCCCGAGGCGTTGGCTCGCATTCGTGGCCTGGCCCCCGAGGCCTGGATCCTGCTGCCTGGCGTCGGCGCGCAGGGCGGTGACGTGAAAGCGGCCCTGGACGCCGGGCTGCGGTCCGACGGCCTGGGCGTCGTCGTCAACTCGTCGCGGGGCATCATCTATGCCAGCGATCCGCGCCAGGCAGCATTGGACCTGCGCGACCGAATCAACGCGGCTCGGGCCAGCGTACAGCCCTCTCCCTTTGATTATTGCGCTGCCCTGACCCTGGCCCTGGCCGACATCGGCGCGATCAAGTTCGGCGAGTTTACGCTGGCTTCTGGCAAAAAGTCGCCCATTTACGTGGATTTGCGGCTGCTGGCTTCGCATCCCGATGTGTTGCGCCAAGTTGCGCTGGCCTATGCCGAGTTGCTGCGCCGGGAGCTGGGAGTCGGGGAATCCGGAAATCGGGAATCGGGGATCCGGCTGGCGGCGATTCCGTACGCGGCGATGGCCATCGGCACGGCGGTGTCGTTGGAGACGGGCTTGCCGATGATTTATCCGCGCAAGGAGGCCAAGGACTATGGCCGGGCGCGGCAGATCGAGGGCGCGTTCCGGCCGGGTGACCGGGCCGTGGTGCTCGACGACCTGATCACAACCGGCGGCAGTAAGCTGGCGGCCATCGCTCCGCTGGAAGCGGCCGGGCTGGAGGTGCAGGACGTGGTCGTGCTCATCGATCGGGAGCAGGGCGGGCGCGAGGACCTGGCCGAGGCGGGCTACCGGCTGCACGCCGTGCTCGGCCTGGGCGAGATGCTGGACACACTGGTCGAAGCGGGGCGCATCAGCGCCCGGCAGCGCGACGAGGTGGCTGCATTTCTGTGGGGAAGTTGATCTTGTCAAGTCTAGACGTCAACTTGTGCGGCGTGCGCCTGCCCAATCCCCTCGTCCTGGCCAGCGGGATCCTGGGCACCGAGGCAGAGTTGATGGCCCGTGTGGCCCGCTGCGGGGCAGGGGCAGTAACAGCCAAGTCGTGCAGCCTGGAGCCGAGGGCCGGGCATCCTAACCCCACCGTGCTGGCCTGGGAGCACGGCCTGATCAACGCCGTGGGCCTGGCCAACCCTGGCGTCGAGGCCGAGGTGGACGAAGTGAAGCGGACAAAAGTGCTGCTCAAACCCCTGGGATCGGCCCTGATCGCCAGCGTCTTTGCCGACACGGTGGACAATTTCGCCCGCGTGGCCGCCCGCGTCGCCGACGCCGAGCCGGACCTGCTGGAGGTCAACATCTCTTGCCTCAACGTCCACGACGAGTTTGGCACGCCCTTTGCCGCCGATCCCGTCGCCGCCGCGGAGGTCACGGCGGCGGTCAAAGAGGCTGTGGCGGGCCGGATGCCGGTCTTGGTCAAGCTCTCGCCCAACGTGGCCGACATCGCGGCCATTGCCCAAGCGGTGGAAGCGGCCGGCGCCGACGGCATCACGGCCATCAACACGGCCAGCGGCATGGTCATCGACGTGCACGCCCGGCGGCCGATCCTGGCCAACCGAACCGGCGGGCTGTCGGGGCCGGCCCTCCGGCCGCTGGCGGTGCGCTGCGTGTACGACGTCTACCGGGCGGTGAGCATCCCCATCGTCGGCACCGGCGGGGTGAGCAGCGGGCGCGACACCGTGGAGATGATCATGGCCGGGGCGACCGCCGTGGGCGTCGGCTCGGCGGTGTATGGCGAAGGGCCGGAGGTCTTTGGCCGTATCCGCGACGAGATGGCGGCGCTGATGGCCGAGCTGGGCTACGGCACCGTGGCCGAGATGCGTGGGGCGGCGCAGCGATGAGCCAGCCGACCAGTCTGCCCCAGGTGGCCCGCATCGCTCACGTGACCGAGGAAAGCGCCAAGGTCCGCACGCTGACGCTCGACCTGCGGCTGGAGGCCGCCCCAGGCCAGTTCGTTATGGCCTGGCTGCCGGGCGTGGACGAAAAGCCCTTTAGCCTGACTCGCGCCGACCCCGTGATGCTGACCGTGGCCCGCGTCGGCCCCTTTAGCGCGGCCATTCACGCCTTGGGCCTCGGCGACCGGCTTTGGATTCGCGGTCCCCTCGGCCAGCCCTTCACCCTGCCTGGGTCCCGAGCTCTTGCAGAGCATCCCGAATCCCGGCTTCTCCTGGTGGCGGGCGGCTACGGCGTGGCCCCGCTGCACTTTCTCGCCGAACGCGCTCTCGCCACCGGCTGGGAGGTGAGCACAGTCATCGGCGCAGAGACGGCAGAGGAGGTAGTCCTTGGCAGCCGCTTTGAGGCGCTCGGTGCGCGGGTGGAGGTCACTACCGACGACGGCTCGTTGGGTCAGCGAGGCGTGGCGACTGAAGCAGCAGTTCGTTTGCTGGATGAATGGCACTATCAGGCCCTCTACGCCTGTGGTCCGGAGCCGATGTTAGATGCGGTGGAAAAGCTGGCTCGGCAGCACAAGCTCCCCACGCAGTTGAGTTACGAGCGCTACATGCGCTGCGGCTTTGGCGTCTGTGGCTCATGTGTGCGTGAGGGCTGGCTGGTGTGCCGTGACGGGCCGGTCAAGTTCATTTCCCCTTGACCGCAAACGTGCATGAGGCGACTAACTCTGCTAGGAAGAACTGCGCTCCGAGAAGAGAGTATGGCTTTGACCACGGAGGTTTGTAGCATGCGATTTCCGCGTTGTAGCGGCGTTCTGATGCATCCCACCTCGCTTCCAGGCCGGTTCGGCATCGGCGATTTGGGCGACGAAGCCTACCGCTTTGTGGATTTCCTCGTATCTGCCGGTCAGACCTACTGGCAGGTACTCCCTCTGAGCCCGACCGGTTATGGCGACTCGCCTTATCAGGCCCTCTCCGCCTTTGCCGGCAACCCGATACTCATCAGTCCAGGCAAGTTGGTGGAGGTGGGCCACCTCTCGAAGGCAGATCTAGAGGTCATGCCTCGTTTTCCCGACGACAAAGTGGACTTTGGGCCGGTCATCTACCACAAGACCCATCTGCTGAATCGGGCCTTTTCCAACTTTAAGGCTCAGGCCCCGGCTGGTCAGAAAGATGCGTTTTCCCAATTCTGCGCGGAGCAAG
Organism: Anaerolineae bacterium; assembly: GCA_050053615.1. Taxonomy (GTDB): domain Bacteria; phylum Chloroflexota; class Anaerolineae; order JAAYZQ01; family JAAYZQ01; genus JASFTJ01. Next base: position 6,863 of record JASFTJ010000093.1, read on the forward strand.
CCTTCTGGCTCGATGATTTTGCTTTGTTCCTGGCGCTGAAAGAGGCGCACGACCTGGCTGCCTGGGAAGTGTGGGAGCCGGAGCTACGGATCCGGGACGAAAAGGCATTGGCCCGCGCAACACATGGCCTGGCCGACCAGATTGAGAACCAGAAGTATCGCCAGTGGCAGTTCTTTGAGCAGTGGCTGGCGGTTAAAGCGTACGCCAACGAACAGGGCATTCGCATCATTGGCGACATTCCCATTTTTGTCGCCTACGATAGTAGCGACGTCTGGGCTAATCCTGAACTGTTCCACCTAGACCAAGATCTGCAACCCACCGTTGTGTCTGGTGTGCCGCCGGACTATTTCAGCGAGACGGGACAGCTTTGGGGTCATCCTCTTTACCGCTGGAATCTGATGGCCGAGAATGGCTACGCCTGGTGGATCGACCGCTTCCGCATGGCCTTCACCCAGGCCGACGTGGTGCGCATCGACCACTTTCGCGGATTCTACAACTATTGGCAGATCCCGGCAGGAGAGAAAACAGCAGTCAAGGGCCGCTGGTTGTACGGCCCGGGCGCTGATCTGTTCCACGCTGTGACCGAGGCGCTGGGTGAGGTAGCGATCATCGCTGAGGATCTGGGTGACTTTGACAAAGAATCTCGCGCCGGCGTGGACGCCTTGCAGGAGGGATTCGGCTATCCAGGCATGAAGGTGATCCAGTTTGCCTTCAGCACCGGCCCAACCGACCCCTTTCTGCCGCACAACTATACCTCGCCTGACTGGGGTCGGTTGGGCCGGTGCTGAAGG
>JASFTJ010000094.1:0-7626 GCA_050053615.1 Anaerolineae bacterium
GGATCTTGGTCAAGAGCCAACCCCAGTAACGAACCTCGTCGTCATCGATCTGCTCGACAGCCAGCTCAAGAACTGCCTCTGCATCTTCAAAGAGAACTTGGAGTTCGGCTGCTCGCTGTTGGGGGTCGGCCCAATCAATCTCCGCCTTGCGGTCCTGATCGACGTAGCGTTCCAGCAAGATTCGGGTCTGGGGAGAGAGTCCCTGACGCTTCTTCGGCAGGTGGAAACCCGCAGCCTTGAGCAACTTGCGCATCCCTTTACGCAGCAAGGTGTAGGTGTCCTGCACGGCACCTGCCCCCTTGACGTGGGTCGTATCAGTGAGCAGGGTGACCCGGTCTGGAATGAACCCAGCTTCTCGCCCCACGGCGATGAACCGATCAAAGGCGTAGCGCTCTTGCTCATTCTTGATGAGACGATTGCGATACTTGGTTAGACTGGTGGGGTGAAACCCGGGGAAATCAAGGGGTAGCTTCAGCGCTACTTTCCAACGCATGTCGAACTTGGTCCGCTCCACTGCCTCTTCATCAGAGACGTTGTCATAGAACTGCAGGAGCGACACGCCGTTCATCAGGGAAGGGGGGATACTCGGGCGGCCATTGTCCGGGCTGTACATCATCGCCAGGTCTTCGTCAGGGAAGAGCACATCGCTGACGGCGGCCATGCGGCCGTAAAACGAGTCGGCCGGGACACAATGCGGCAGGTTCTGTGCATCGAAGAAGCTGAGCTGTGGGCTACGGCGTCCAAGCATGGTATCTATCTCCCAAAGTTGGTCTGAGTGAACTGGTCATATTATATCATAAATATCGAATACTGTCAATATCAATTCATTTAATATGGAGACTTTTTCAGCGGTCTCCTAGCTGGGTGATAGAATGCCCGATTGCCAGTCACTGCGGTCAAGTGCGGAGCTACCGTCCTTGTTTCTGCAAGTCTAATGGCGAGGGTTCTTCCGAGCGATCGTTTGGCAGTAGCCACAATGTGAATATACTACCCTTGCCGGGTTCACTTTGCACGGTCACGCGACCGCCGTGGGCGTGTGCGATTTCCTGGGCGATGCTGAGTCCCAGGCCTGTGCCGGGGATGTGCCCCGACTCGGCGAGGCTTCCCCTGTAGAATCGATCAAAGATCCGCTCTTGCTCCTCAGGTCGAATACCGGGACCGGTGTCGCGCACAGAAATTATGACCCAGAGTTGCCCCTGGCTCTCTGTGGTTCCCGCCTCCACGGCTACCTGACCGCCGGAGGGTGTGAAAGTGATCGCGTTTTCCACAATCTCTTCCAGCGCCTGAGTCAGTCGCATAGGGTCTCCCATCACAGTCGGCAGACCATCTGCAACGGTCGTGGTGGCCAATGTTAAAGCAGAGGCCTCAGCTAAACCTTGGTAACGGGTGACAGTGTTCGCGACCACAGTGGGAAGTGCGAGTGGTTCCCACGACGTAACTGCCTGCCCGCTATCCAATGCTGTCATCTCGAGAATATCTTGGATCAAATCGGACAGCCGATCTGCCTGCGATTTAATGATCTGCAAGAGATGTCCGGTTTTTTGGGGTTGCTTCCCTTCGCTCAGGATGTGGGCGCTGAGCTTCAAAGAAGTCACTGGCGTACGCAGTTGGTGCGAAACGTTGGTCATAAACTGGTTCCGGGCGCGGTCCAACTCTTTGAACTTGCTGATGTCCTGGTGACTGGCGACGCAGCCCACCAATTGTCCCTCGGCGTCGTGCACAGGCGCGATGGTCAATCTCGCATCGTAGGTCCGGCCGTCTTTGCGTCGAGCAAGCACTTCGTCCTGCCAGAGCTCTCCCCTGGTCAGGGCAACCTCAATGGCCTGTTCGACCTGTACGGACTGTGCTCCCGCCCCAATGGAGGAAGCGGGCTGCCCCAGCAACTCGTTCACACTGTAGCCGGTTAGGGCGGTGTAGGCAGGGTTGATGTATTGAACCCGCATATCCTGATCGGCCATAAGGATGGCGTCGCCCACGTTGCGTAGGATCGTTTCGCTTTTTTCCTTCTCGGCGCGGATTTCGGCTGTACGAGCAGCCACTTGCGCCTCGAGGGTGGCGTTAAGTCGCCGCAATGCCTCCTCTGCTCGTTTGCGCTCGATGGCATAGCGGATGGAGCGCTCGAGCAGCGGTGTTCCGATTTGTCCTTTGACCAAATAGTCCGCGGCTCCTGCTGTCATTGCCTCAAGGTCAACTTTGCGATCCCCTTGCCCGGTCAACAAGATGATCGGGGCGCGGCAGCCCTGCGCCATCGCCTGGCGCAAGAGCTGCAGGCCGTCGCGTGCGCCCAACCGGTAATCGAGGAGACAGACGTCGTGTTCGCCACGACACATTGCCTCCAGACCGGCTTCGTAGGTTGACACCCACTCCAGGTCGAAATCTCCTCCCGCGCTTTCGCAGAGCAGGTCACGGGTGATGACATAATCGTCTTCGTCATCGTCAACCATGAGAACCTTGATGGGGAAGTCGTTCACATCAACCTCCAGGTCCTTCCGCAGGCAGCTCAACAATCTCAAACCAGTATCGAGCCAGGGTCTTGACCACGTCTACCAGCGAGTCAAAGGTCACCGGTTTTGTGATGAACGAGTTGGCGCCCAGGTTGTAGGTGCGCAAGATGTCTTCTTCTGCTTTCGAGGTTGTCAGCACCACAATGGGAATGGATCGCAACTCGGGGTTAGCCTTGATCTCCCGAAGCGCCTCACGCCCATCCTTCTTGGGCATGTTCAGATCGAGCAAGATCAGGCCTGGGCGTGGCGCCCTGCCCGGATTGGCGTATGGACCGCGTTGGTGCAGGTAGTCCATCAGATCTTGGCCATCCTTGACAAAGCGCAGTTCGTTGGTCAGCTGGGCCTCTTCGAACGCATCTTCGGTTAGCATGCAGTCGTCCGGATCGTCATCAGCCATCAAAATCGTTATTGGGTGTCCATATCTATTCATTATCAAGTTTTCCTCCTTGTTGCTTGGCGGGCAAGGTGACGACAAAGGTCGCCCCCTGCTCCGGTTTGCTTTTCGCTGTAATGGTTCCGCCGTGGCGCTCGACAATCTTGCGGCAGATTGCCAATCCGACGCCTGTTCCCTCGTATTGATCTCGACCATGCAGTCGTCGAAAGACCTGAAAAATGCGGTCGGTGTACTGTTCATCAAAACCGATGCCGTTGTCTTTGATCATGATCTGACACAGCTGATCACCGGCGTTATCTTTGCTCGGATGCACCGTCTGACCTTTGAGCAAGTTGCCCCGGACCTCAACGACCGGTGGTACGTTCGGACGATGGTACTTTAGCGCGTTGCTGACAAGATTCTGGAATAGTTGGTGCATTTGGGTTGGATCGGCTTCAATGGTAGGCAACTCCCCCACTTGTACCTGTGCGTCCATCTGTTCGATACGGATGCTCAGATCGGACAATGTCTCGTGAACAATCTGATCGAGGTCGACTGGCACAAAAGGTTGGGCCCGGGTCATCACGCGAGAGTATGTCAACAAGGAATTGATCAGGTTCTGCATCCGCTGCGCTGCGTCCCGCATCCGCCCCAAGTAATCGCGCCCTCGATCATCCAACGCCTCAGCGTTCCTCCTTTTCAGCAGATCCCCAAACGCGATTACTTTGCGCAAAGGCTCCTGTAGATCGTGGGAAGCCACGTAGGCAAATTCCTCTAGCTCGCGATTGCTGCGTTCCAGTTTGGCCGCGTAGGTCTTGAGTGCTGCTTCGGCTCGCTTGCGTTCCGCGATTTCCTGTTGAGCTTCCTCGAACAGTCGAGCATTTGTCAGTGCAACTGCGACTTGGTCGGACAGGGCCTGGAGGTAATCCTGGTCCACGTCCCGAAAGGCACCAATTTCGGGACTCTGCAAATCAAGATTGCCCAAGACCTTCCCTTTGCGGATGATAGGTACCGCCAGCTCGGTGCGGGTGGCAGGGATCAGAGGGTAATAGCCGGACTCGTCTCGCACGTCGTCCACTAGGACAGTCTGATGGGTCTTGTACACGCGGCCGTTAATCCCTTCTATCAGGGGCAAAGGAGCTGTTCGAGCTCGATTCGCCTGTTCCGGGGAGAAGCCTCGCAGTGAGCGCCGTACGAAATCTCGCTCTTTCTCCCGTACCACCAGCACCTGGCCATGGGTCGCGCGTGTCACTCGCATCGCCTCGTCTGTCAAGTGATCTAGGATGGCATCCATATCCAATTCCGAGTTGACCACTTGCCCAACGCGATAGAGTGCCTCTAGGCGCGTGTTTCGTTTTTCTAGCTCTTTTTTGGCTCTACGCAATTCCTCTTCTGCCCGCCTGCGCTCGGCCAGTTCGTGCTGTGCTGCCTCAAACAGCCGTGCGTTCTCAATAGCAATTGCCACTTGGTGGGCAAAAAGGTTGGCAAGCCAGACATCATGTTCGTCGAAAGATCTGTCGCGAGCGATTTCATTGAACTCCATCACCCCGACGATCTTTTCGCGGTGCTTGAGAGGCACGGCGAGTGCGCCTGTGATCTGCGCTGCTTCCCAGGTCGGGGCTCGCCCCTCCCAATGGCTATAGTTCTCCACGGTCAGCGGCGTGCCACTCTGTAGCACCCTGCCGGCGATTCCCTCACCGGGCGCCAAGCGCACGCCGGTATAGTTCTTGTTGTAGCCAAGGCAAATGACTAGTTCGAGATTCCCTTGGCTTTTGTCAACGAAATAGATGCCCCCGGCTTTTACGTCTAACAGACGACAGCCTCGGTCCACGACGCTTTGCAGGAGCTCGCCAAGTTCGAGTTGCGCGGTGACCGCCAAAAGGACTTCCCTCAGCGCCTCCAGCTCTTTATTTCGGCGCTGAATCCTCTGTTCCGTTCGCTTGTGCTCGGAGATGTCTTCGGCGGCCCCTTCATAGTACAACGTGTTGCCATCCTCGTCCCGGATAGCCCGAGCACTCTCTCTCACAAATAGCGTAGAGCCATCTTGTTTGATCCAGATAGACTCAAGTCCAACGACTTGGCCGTCCCTCTCGATACGCCGCTTGAACTCTGAACGAGGCACATCTGCGGAAAAGCCTTCCTCTTCCAGGTTGAGCTGAGAGAGCTCCTCGAAAGACGAGTAACCCAACATACTCACCAACGCCTGATTTGCCATCAGGATGTGCCCCTCTGGTGTGGTGCGGTAGATTGCGATCGGAGAGTGTTCAAAGATGTTCCTGAAACGCTGCTCCGAACGCCGCAGCGCTGCCTCCACCCGCTTCCGCTCGGCAATCTCGTTCTGGAGCTGTTCATTGGCCGCAGTCAATTCGGTGGTCCGCTCTGTCACGCGCCGTTCCAGGCTGCCGATCAGATCGCGTAGCTGGGCTGTCATCTCGTTGAAAGCCCGCGCCAAAACTCCAATCTCGTCTGAACTTTTCACCGGTGCGACGCGCGTCAGATCGCCGGCAGCGATGGCTGCCACTGTGTCGGTCAGCGCTTTGATGGGACGAAATGCCTGATGCATCGTCAACCAGGCCAGCAGCAACAGCATCACCACGCCGACAGCTAGAATCGTCCAGGAAATCTGCTGGAATTGCCACAGCGCCATCAGCAAGCCAATCTCTTGCTGCTGAACGGCGACCTGTTTGATCAACCCCTCCGCTCGAGTAGTCACCAGGGCCACGATGGACACAAGAATAGGAACGGTGATCACTAGGACGATGGCGGTCAGACGGGTCTGCAATCGGCCCTGCTGTAGGCGTCGCTCCGAGATCATTTGCTTGAAAGCGGCGTAGCCATAGGCGAGCGTGTAGGCTGTGTTGGTGATCAGCGTTGCCCTGACGATGCCGAGCTCGTCGAGCAGTGCGACCTCGACCCCTGTCACTGTGATGCTTGTGACCAGCAACAGCCAGGCTAGTCGGCGGACCAGTGGCGTTGTCTCCTTCTCTCGCAGAACGACAAAGAACTGTAGCGCAACTGTCAATGCCAGACTCGCATAGAAGCTTATCCACAATACCAAGAATAGGCTCCCGTCTGCGTACTCTGGCAAGAACGCAAAGCCGCCGGTGTACGTCTCGGGATCGAGACCAGTATAATACAATCGCGTGCCCAACTCAAGGTCCATCCCCAGCAGCACTGAGGGTAGCAGGCACAGGGCATAGATCGACCACCGAGCGCCCCGCCGCCGCCCCTGCAGCCAGGTGGGTTTCAGTAGGGCTATGCTGGTGAGGAGTAGCGCTGGCGTAATGGCAGGCGTCGTTGCGGCCAGCAGATGGCTTGGCCAAGTTGCTTGTTCTATGCTCGTTGCACCGATCATTGAACCCATGGCAAAAGCGTTGGTAGAAAAGAACAGAAGCATCACGCTTATGTGACGATTGGCGGTGTGCCGTGCATTGAGCAACAGCACGTAAAGGGCCAGGATAAACTCGGCAAGAGCTAGAAACCAGGCGATTATCTGTGGGATCTGGTCGGGAGTGGATAGATTCATTCTTTTTCTCCTTCTACGCTTCCCGGGTTCGATCCTGTTGCTTGCATCCTCTGCTTTGTTCCCACCTCACGGCGATCTCCTCCAGTAGCTTTATCGCTGTCCGGCCGTTGGTCATGGGCCTGGCGCGCGTTCCTCAGACGGACAGAGCAACAAGTCCCCGCTCCTCCCCCAAGACAGCGGGAGGGTGGGGCGGGGACTGCTCACAGCTTGCCTATCGATCTGCGGCAGAGGCGTCAAAAGATCCTCTATTCATCGACAGACCCAAGTACGGAATGACATCCATGCAACAGTATACGGTACTCTTTGCCAATTGTCAATCACCTCTTAGGCCTATTGCGATTCCTGGAAGGCTTGGCCGTGAAGCGGTGTCAGTCAAGTCACGATGACCGAATTGGCCCTAGACATCCTCATGGTAAGCTGAGTCTTTCAAAGGAGACGAGATTTCGAATAGGTAGGAACAGTCTCCGCTGAAAGAAAAGTCGCCTCAGCGGGAAAAAGGGAGGGTAAGCATCACGCCGTCGAGCATTGCGCAGTGTGCGCTTTGCCCTCAACTGTCCATAGCTGTGAACAGGTTGTTCAGCGACTCGGACAGGGTCGGGTGAGCAAAGACGCCATCGCGGATTGCCGAGTAGGGTACGTTACCCATCATGGCCATTTGCAGTACGGTCATGATCTCGCCCCCTTCAATACCCAGAATCGCTGTGCCGAGGATCTGGTCCGTGTCGGCGTCGATGATCGCTTTCATAACCCCTCGCGTTTCATCTACCTCCAGCGCTCGAGCCACCCAGGCCATGGGGATCTTGGCTACGCGGTAGTTCAGGCCCTGGGCCTCGGCTTCTCTCTCACTCAGGCCGACCCGGGCCAGTTGCGGGTCGATAAAGACCACGTAGGGCACCAAACGGCCGTTCGTAGTCGCCTTGCCACCCTGCAGCAGGTTGGCGCGGATGATGCGAAAGTCGTCGTAGGAGATGTGGGTAAAGGCTGGGCCGCCCTTGACGTCGCCCAGGGCATAGATGCCCGCCACGTTCGTCTCCAATCGCTCGTCGGCGACGATGTGGCCTTGCGCATCGGTCTCGACGCCGGCCGAGGCCAGGTTGAGGCGCTCGGTGTTGGGCACGCGCCCGGCGGCGATGAGCAAGTGAGAGCCCGTGAGCTTTTGCTCTCCCTCTGCCCTGCGCACTATCAACTCGATCTGACTCCCGTCGGTCATTGCGACACGTACT
>JASFTJ010000095.1:0-7597 GCA_050053615.1 Anaerolineae bacterium
CGCCCGAGCGATTCGCCGGGCAACCCAAGCTGGCGGTGACCTGCTGCTGACCGGCGTGACCATGGGCGGCGGGCCGTGCACCTGGGCCGTTGAGGAGCACCTCAAGGCCGGCTACCGCGTGTTTGCCACGCCTGACGCAGCCCGCACCTTCAACGACGACTTGGACAAGGTCGCAGCTATGGGCGTCGAGGTGGTGAGCCCAAGCGAAGCGGAGGGGCTGAACGGCATCCGCCACCTAGAGATGCTGGACTTTGACTACGAGGCACTGAGCCGGGGCTTTGGCGCTTTCAACGTCGACCTCGGCCAGGCTGATGTCCTGGCCGTGGCCGTCTTTGACCACGGCGCGGCACCGCCCGGCTACAGCGACCGACTCTTCCGCTTCGAATACCTGGCCGAGCGCATTCGGAGCGCCGGCAGTCTCGCTGCCTTTGCCTTCCCGCGAGGTGAGATCCCCCAAAGCATGACCCGTCTGCAGGCGGTGGCCGCCACTGCGCCCGCCGACCGACCGCTGGTGGTGATGGACACCGCCCCGGCCGCCGTTCTCGGTGCGTTGGAGGATCCCCACGTGCGCCGCCACCGGAAGGCAATCATCGCCAACGTGGGCAACATGCACACCCTGGCCTTCCACCTGCAGGGTGCGGGTGGAACCCGGATCGCCGGGCTGTTCGAGCACCATACCGGCCTGCTCAGTCGGAAAAAGCTGGAAGGGTTGCTGGCCCAATTGGTCGCCGGTACCCTGTCCCACCAGGAACTCTTTGCCGAGCACGGTCATGGCGCGCTGATTCTCGACTCGGATCCCGGCAATCTCGACTTTGTGGCAGTAACCGGGCCTCGCCGGGGGATGCTAGCCGGCTCTACGCTGAGCCCTTACCTGGCCGTGCCCCACGGCGACATGATGATGGCTGGCTGTTGGGGCTTGGTACGCGCCTGCGCCCACATCCTGCCCTGGACGGCCGAGGCCATTGAGAACACATTGGGTATGCTGCACAACTGACGAAAAGCAGAGAGAGGTGGGGAGGAACCTAATACAGCTATTCGACTCTCCCGATCACCCCTGGCGCCAGACCGGCGCAACGAGAGGTGGAAAAGAACCTAATTGGCCATCGCCCTGACTGTTTCACTCGGTGACGACCCGATACGCATCAAACCACTCCGGCATGCCGCTCCACCGTTCTTGTAGCTCACGTTCGCGTTCCCGCCTTCGATAGGCCTCAAGACGACGAAGGACCTCGGCCTGCACATGCCGCGGATTGCTCACAAAGAGAAAATCCAAGGTGCCCTCAGCGCCAGCTGTCTGCACGATCACGTCGCCATAGTTGAACACAATGGCCAGCAGATTGGGAATGTCAAGGTTGACATTCTGCACGTTGGCCAGCGGCGCCTGTTTCCGGTCGAACGTGTACAAGAACCAGAAAGGAAAAAAGATGGGCTGCCGTTCCTCGTCGATCACCTCATTGTCGGTGACGATGTAGACGTCGTTTCGCCAGTCCACATATTGGTAGATGAGCCAAAGAAGATTCATGACCCACAAAACCCCAACAGGCAGGCACACCCATCCCTGGACGCCCAACAGCGACACCGGCGGCAGTTGCACAGGTGGGATCATCCCCAACGCCTCTGTCGCAAAAGCCAGCATGTGAGCAAGCGCCAGGTAGCTAGTGAGTAAGAATGCCAGAATCGGCAGTCCGGTGCGTTGTACCAAGTTAAACCAGTGCTTGCGCCACGTAATCCTATCCGGTTCCCGAACCTCGAATCGGGGCAAAAGGTCGCCAAGAAAGCGGAGACGAGGGCCACGGCGGGGAGGACTTGCTTGAGTGGACGATGCCTGAAGGATGACCGACTCTGGAGCAGATGGCTTCAGACGTTCAGGGTACAGGTGCTCCTCCAATTGCTGGCGGATGCTCTCTCGAAATTGGATCCGCTGTCCACTCTTGGCCTGAGCGGAAGCTTGCTGGATCAGCTCTTGAACGTACTCTGGATCCGGAATCCGCGTGAACGTGACATGACCTTCGACAGCCGCCGTATCTACGCTCAGGTCGCCATAGCCCAACCAGCGACCTATGATGCCCACATTGATATTGACGTTTTGAATCTGTTCTAGCGGAACTTCGTACCGTTCCTCACTGATAAGAAGCACTCTCTCTAAATGGACGACCGCCTGATTTGACACCACAAAGAGGTCGTTCATCCAATCGACGTACCGCCAGGCGGTCCACAAGGTGAGCAAGCCCACAGCCACCCCGGAGGCCAAGGCAATCAAAGTCTGAAGGTCCTCTGGCAGGTCGGGAAAGACTAGGTCGGCTGCGAGTAAGAACGCCGCCCCGATCATCAATAGCGAAGGGAGCAGGAGGCGCGTTACCAGCACGATCCAATGGCGTCGCGTTTGGTACGGCAAAGCCAGTCGATCGGTCGGAGATGACGGCGGCGTGCTTATCTGTACATCGAGCTGGCTGCCCTCGCCGAGGGCAGCAGGGGTCAACCCCGCATCGGCCAGAAAAGTTTGGAAGTCATCTTTCTCCAGCACGATCCAGGTACTGGGTTGGGTCACCTCGACCGTGGCGCCGCGCAACTCTTCAGCCTGCAGGCAATGGGCGCCAAAGTAGACGCTCTCGGATACTGTGGCCTCTTCACGGCGTGCTTTGAGATAGGTCACGGGTCGGGGCTGCGCCTGCCCCACCTGCAAACGCACGACTGCCTCCCCGTCGTCCAGGATCATCAGGCTGGTGGCCGGCTCCCCCTGCCGGGAAACAATATCGCCGGGTCGGTGGAACACCAAACTGACGTATCCTGCCAGCAGTCGTAGATGCTCGTCGGAGAGACCGGAGAAGAGAGGAACGTCCCGCAGCCTCGCCACGAGGTCGGGACGCGCCAATTCGTCTGGCAGATCACTAGGGCGGTCTTGGAGCAGGGCTCGGAGGATCTGACGAGGGATGTGATAGATTCGGGTTGGCTTCCGGGCCGTGGCCGTAGCTCGCCGTCGCTCACCACGCAACAAGCTATATCGGCCAAAGTGGTTTCCGGCGGCAAAGTAGCGAGGCCAGTCCCCGGGCGATCTCGTCCCTGACGGCGCTGTTTCGATCACTTGGCCCTGATCGATCACGCACAAACTTTCGGCCTGATCGCCGGCTTGAAAGATGGTCTGGTCCGGCTTGTATTCTTTGACCTCCACCTGATCGGCCAGCAAGTAGATATCCCAATCATCAAAGTCCATGAACAGCGGCATGGCCCGCAGACGAGCTGCGACGTCGGTGCGAAAGAACCATCCACGCCAGTCATCATAGGAAAACAGAATCGGCTGGAGATCGCGCAGCGGGATGGCCAGGAGTGTCGTGTCTTCCACGGCTTTGGCCGTGACCCGGAACGGTCGTCCGGTGACCATAGCATAGCGGCCCAGGTAGTCACGCTGCCCTGCGTAGCGGGGTACTGTCTTGCGCCCTGTGGAGTCTTCTCCCACCTCTATGATCGTACCCTTCTCGACAAAGTACAAAAAGGTGGCCGATTCGCCCTGCCGAAAGACTGTCTCGCCTGCGGACACGATTCGTTCCTGCGTACGCAGCAGCAAGCTCTCGACTTGCCCCTCAGTCAGCTTTTTTGTCAGCGGAATCTGTTGGAAGCGTTCAATCGTTATCTTGTCCACCGCTTACCTACCCATCACTCACTCTCTGCACTGATTATACCCTGTTTCGGGGCGGGTTGCAAGCAAGGATCGGCCCCTCAGCAGCAAGCAGTGCCCGGGCGTGGTACATCTGGCAGCACATCCGGGGCGACGCCACTCTGCTGCCCCTTCTTTCGGGGCAGCCATCCGTAGATTGACAAGAGGATCGATTGAAGATTGCCATGACTGCCCAGCCCAGTTCACCAATCTGCCGATCGCTCGATCCGGCGCTGGCGGATTACCTCGGAGATCAGCGCGGCCGCCGCCGCCGATACGTTGAACGAGGTGGCCCGACCGGCCATCGGCAGGCGGACGCACACATCGGCGCTGGTGCGAACCGACTCTGGCAGGCCGTGGCTTTCGTTGCCGACGAGGAGCACTACCGGGCGGCAATAGTCTACGTCGTAGTGGAGCTGCGGACCGCGAGCCGACGAGGCGATGACCCGCAGCGGCAGCCCAGCCGCCCGGACCTCCGCATACCAGGGAACCAAGGCTGCCTCCTCCAACCGGACGACTGGCAGAGCAAAGAGCGAACCCATCGTCGCTCGCACCGTCTGCGGATCGTGGAGGTCTACCGAGGGTTCCACGACCACGACGCCGCTGGCTCCAGCGGCATCGGCCGTACGAATGATGCTGCCCAGGTTGCCCGGATCGCGCAACTGGTAGGCAACGAGGACCAGCAGATCCTTGGAGAGGGGGATGGCAGCCAACAGCGGCTCTTTGATGCAAACCACAGCGGCGACACCTCGCGGCTGGTCCCGGTCCGACAGAGAACCAAAGACGTCGCCCGCGAGGGCCAGCCGGCGGGCAGGCTCCACCCGGTCCACCAGCGCTTGCGCCCGGTCGCTGACCAGTAGCTCAGGGGCATAGATAAGGGTTTCGACCGGTGCGCCGCAATCGAGCGCTTCCTCTACGATGCGGATGCCCTCAATCAGAAAGCGGCCCTCCCGCAGTCGGTACTTTCGATGGCGCAACGAGCGAAAGAACTTGACTCGGGGGTTCCGAAAACTCGTGATCAATAAATCCATCAACTCGGCCAATCTGTTGCTCTATTCTCCCGCCACGAGGCCGTTGAACTCTGCATCTCGACACTCGCAGGCGGTGCGCTCCTCGCCGCTGCGGACAAGAGTCCCCTCATACTCTCTGCCAGTGGAGTACGCCCGCCAACCGGAAAGTAGCAGCGGCAACGGTCCATCAGCGGCGATCCACTCCCCATTGTATTTGCGGGCAATATGCAGGTGGGTGGACTCGGCGAACCCACCCTCGCACGACGGATGACCAATGCGATCACCCCGTTCCACCCGGACGCCGACCGGGACGCGGCCCTCAGTCGCCACGTGCAGGTAGAGAAGCACCCAGCCGGTCTCCTCGCGGCCGTCCCCATCCAAGTCAATTACTACCTCACCGTCCTGGCTGTAGATGACTAATCCCGGCGCAGCGGCAGTAGCCCACGACGTTGCGGCCTGACAGCCCAGGTAACCTTCGTCCGGCACAAAGTCGAGGGCCGCCCAGGCGCTGCCGTCGCCCCAGCCGCCGTGAGGGCCGCCGGTGTAGAACCACAGCTCGCCTTCAGGCCAAGGCAGAGCCAACGGTGGCCCGATCGCATCGGCGGGGACAAGGGGCTCGATGGCGTATTGTGCTGAATCTCCGAACAGCCGACGATAAGTGACCAGGAAACTTTCCGGTCCGCTGCCAACCAACGCCTCCCATCGATGTTTCTTTGCCCTCAGCGAGAAAAAGCGCTGCAGGCCAACGGTGGCGGCATTGAGGGTCGGAGCGTAGCGGGTCGCCGTGCCATCGCCCCAGGCGACAAAGGTCACACCGCGCCCACGCCAATCGTAATAGCCTTGGTTAAGCTCGTTGGACGCCCAGGCCAGTTGCCGTGAAAGATTTTCCCAGCCGCTGCCCGTGTAGCCTAGCGGATAGGAAAGCGCTTGCCCGGCCGGGTTGGGATCCGTCACCCACCCACTCTGCAACTCTAGGACCGCCAGCAACATCCGAGGGCCGACGCTGTAGTGACGGGCGACGAGTTCGACGATCTCTGGCCCGCTCAGTACCGCGCCACGGATGTTCTCATAATACTCGGTTAGGTATCCGCCTTGCTCGGCACAGAAGGATCCGACGTCAAAATCCACATAGGCGGGACCATTGACGAACTCGCTATCGGGCAGAAGGCGAATGGCCGGGCCAGTCTCGATCTCGGTAGTCGGAATCGTTAGTTTCTGGCCCACTTGGAGGGCGTTGGGGTCGCTGATGTTGTTCGTTTCGATCAGCGCCTCCAGGTCACAGCCGAAATAGCTGGCGATACGGCTCAGGGTGTCGCCCGCCTGGACGATGTAGACCTGAGGCGGGGGTGTCGGTTCGGGCAGCGAGCCGACGTTGGGCAGGCCAGTGGCGACGGCGGTCTCCGAACCTGGCGTCGCTGCGGCAGCAGTCGCCCCGCCCGACCTGGAACTTGCAGCGGGAATTGGGTCCGCGTTGCGGCTGCAGGCAGCGAGTCCCATCACCAACAAGATCGCAACCAGGACAAACGCTTTGTGTCTCAGCTTACTCATCACGTCATCTCATAAATCCGCCGAAGCCAGTTTTCAGCAAAGAAGCGGAAGGATATGTTGCGTATGCGCCCCTTCCCTCCGCCAGCCTTTTTTGTCGCAGGGCAGGCAACCTTCTGAATTATACCACAGTCTGGGAGGACAAGACAAAATCAACTGGGCTGCGCCAGGACTTGACATGCGACCGAGCGACCATATAATGATGCTATCGTCCGAGACGGGGAGGAACAACGTGAATGACTTGACATTGGTGAATCGCATAACGACGACTTACGCGGGCGACGGCCGGGTGCGCATCATGGCCGGGGATCGTAGCTTTGAAGCCGATCAACGCACGCACATCGATCGGCCCGACGCCAGCTTTTGCCCCTTGGAGTTGGTGGCGGCGGCGCTCGGCGCTTGAATGGTGCTCACCATGGCGGCGGTCGCCGAAAACAAGCGTATTTCCATTACACAGCTGGCAGCTTCCGTCGAAGGCAGCACCGAGTTTGTGGGGCGGCAGACAACTACTCGATTTGTCAGCAAACTGGACCTGGGCGAGGGCCTGACCCGCCGCGAGCGGCGGATCCTGTTCAACTCGGCCCGGCAGTGTGAAGTTCACAAGATGCTGCGCGGCGAGATCCACTTTGAGGACCGCTTGCTGGGCACCTAACGCCCACTGCCGAACAAGGTATCACGAGTAAGCGAGCGCCAGGCGTTGGTACTTTGGCAGTGCAAGTCGGTCTGGCTCAGGGACCGGATCTCGCGCGCCCAGACCAACCTGCGGGGTGGGGTTGCCTTTGGCATGCATCTCTCCCAAAAGACGCAAATTCACTTGGAACAACACAGGTTTCGTTTTTGTCCGCGTTTTTCCGGTGTCAAGGGCGGCCGGCTACTCTTTTGCGCTGAGGAGGACAACCTTGCCATCGTAGAGTTCAGTGAAGCGTTGACCGTCGTCCGCCGTGCCGATGCCCGATCCGTAGTGCATGGGCACGACGATTTGCGGCTGGATGGTGCGCGCCGCCTCCGCCGCTTCTTCGACGGTCATCACGTAAGTGCCGCTGACGGGCAGGAGGGCCACGTCGCACTCCAGATCGACCATCTCGGCGACGTGGTCCGTGTCGCCAGCAAAGTAGACGCGCACTCTATCCACGGTGACGACATAGCCGACATGCTCGGACTCTATGGGGTGGAAGGGTACGCCCGGTGAGCGAAACTTGTTTACGTTGTAGGCTCGCACTACCTCGACTTTGACGCCGGCCACCGAGAGTTGGTCGCCGGGTTTGACGGCCTGTGCCCCTGAAAGTCTCTCCGCCGCGCTGCCCCCGGCGAGAACCACCGTGTCCGGCCCACTGATCTTTCTCACGTCTTGGGGCGAGCAGTGGTCATGGTGCTCATGGCTGACCAGCAC
>JASFTJ010000096.1:0-7533 GCA_050053615.1 Anaerolineae bacterium
GGCGTGTACTCCATGAACTCCCCCGCCGGACAGCCAGCCGAACAGCGCAGACAGTAGTAGCAGCGGCGCACGTTCTGCTGACTCAGCTCGCTCACTTGTTCGATGAAACTCAAATCGGGCTGCATTCTCATCCTCTTTACCGCAAGAGCAGCACTTGCGGCCCATTGCCTAAAGAAAAACTGCCCAGGGAGAATGGAAAAGCCAGTCTGGGCAGCAACAAACTGTCAAACGCCTGAAAGCGATCGTTTGGATATGCACGGGGCAGAGTCTGCTTTTTGAAGACCAAAATGCCCGTCAAATGAGATCCCTCTCTAGTGCCGTGGAGCCTCCATTGACCCCGACGTTGAGGATTATACCATATTTTGCGTAGGCCGCCAAATTCTGAGCACAGTGACTGACCACCAGTCAGTCACTGACCATCAGTGCTCTCCCTTCAATCTGCATCATTCTGTCGCAGTCGAACACTGATGGCGACGCTCACAGCAAGCACCAAGACCAACAAAATAATAATAACGCATTCCCACCCGCCAACGCGAACAAACATCACACTTCCTCGCCGAGCACAAAAGCTCTCACTTCTTACGATCCTCCCACGCCGGGACATCCTCATCCACGCACCACAGGAATGTAAACACCCCAGTCGGCCCCAGATTTTTGAACCGCTGACTCAGATCCTTCCGCCGACCAGCGTAATCCAGGTCATCCAGACTGCGCAAGTAGGCGTGGAACGAGCCGTGTTCCTGAATCAAGTCCCACATCACACGGGCATTATGAACGGTGGCCTCGATCTTGCGACGGTTGCGCACGATTCCTTTGTCAATCGCTCCACATCCGGCTCACCATAACTGGCCACGGTAGCGATGTCAAATCGGTCAAAAGCCCTCTGAAAGCCAGGCCATTTGTCGCGAATGACTCGCCAACTGAACCCGGCCTGAAAGATGGCCTTGGTCAGTTCTTCAAAATAGTCATTGTCGTCGGTCGGTTTCTTCCGAGGTGGAATCTCGTAAGGCATAATAAACTCGCGTTTCCGCCCACGCCGTTGGTCCGGCGCCGAGCCCCTGTATGTCTATCCGTTTTCTACCGCTTCGCGGATCATTCTCGCCAATTCCCGCGCCCTCTGCGGTGCGTCTCCCACATACTCCTGAGCATCCAGCAGGGCCTGCACAGACTCTGCCGGCAAGTGCTTCTGCACCACCGGATCGCCCATCAGACGTTCAGCTAGTGGGTTGGATTCGCCCTGCCGAATTGCCTTCCAGGCAGCCAGGCTATGTTGCCGGATGACTTCGTGCATTTCTTGGCGGTCGGCTCCGGCTTTAACCAATTCCATCAGCAAGCGCTCGGTGGCGGCAAAAGCGCCATAGACTGCCAGATTCTCGGCCACCACCCTCTCGTGGATGACTACTCCACGCAGGATGCGGTAGCTACGCTGCAGCAGCTCATCGGTCAACAGGAATGCCTCGGGCAAGACCAGCCGCCGGTTTCCCGAGTCATCCAGCGTCCGCTCTAGCAAGGAGTGAGCGGCGTTGTCCCAAGCCACGCGGGGCAGCGCAGCCACCAGCCGGGCCAGACTATCCAGGTTCTCGGCGTTGATGGGATTCCGTTTAAAGGGCATGGCAGACGAGCCCACCTGCCGATTGCTGAAGGGTTCACTCCATTCACCAAAAGGCTGCGATTGCAGGATGCGAAGATCGAAGGCAAACTTGTAGAGCGAACCTGCGAGCCCGGCCAGCGCATTAAGCACCAGCCAGTCCTGCTTGCGGGGATAGGTCTGCGTGGCCGCCGGGAAAGCCTCCAGCCCCAGTTTCTTCATGACCTTGGCCTCCAGGTCCCGCGCCGTCGCCTCTTTCGACCGAGAAGCCAGGAGTTGGGTGTAGGAGGCAGAGGTACCGGTGGCGCCTTTGAATCCTTTGCCTTTGATCCCATCGCGGACCCGCTGTAGTTCCTCAGAATCGATCAGCAAATCGAGGCCGTACTGGGCCAGGCGATAGCCCACGGTGGTCGGTTCGGCGGGCTGGAGGTGGGTATAGCCCATGCAGGCCTGGTCGGCCCGCGCCTCGATCTGCGCTGCCAGCTCGGTCAGCAGGCCGCGGAGCCGCTCCCACAACAGGCTCAGCCCATCACGCAAGCGGAGGACGTCTGCGTTGTCCTCGACATCCATGCTGGTAGCTCCCAGGTGGATGATGCCACCGCCCACTTGACATTGCTCGGCAAAAGTTTTCACTTCGGCCATGAGATCATGCTTGATCTCGGCCTCGATCTGGTGAGCGCGGTCTACGTCCACATCCTCAGCATGGGCGCGCAGATCGGCAACCTGGTCCGGCCGGACCAGGCCGAACTCAGCCTGCGCCTCAGCCAGCGCCACCCAGATCTGGCGCCATAGCCGGCGCTTGTGCTTTTCGCTCCAGATGCGCCGCATTTCGTCAGAACCATAGCGCCAGGTTAACGGCGAAAGATACGTCTCGTGATCAAACATCAGCCGTCCTCCACAAAAGCCATCCTGTCAAGAGTACACCTCAGGGCGCCGATCGTTCAAGAAAGGAAACAGGCGGCGACATCTCGTCACGTCATCCAGGTTCAGCGTGACGAGGAACAAGCCTGGTTCTGATCCACCCTCCACAAGCACCTCCCCCCAGGGGTCCACCGCTGCCGAATGCCCGCCATAGTCGCCGTCCATGGCGTCGCCAGCTCGGTTGCAGCCGACCACGAACAGCTGGTTTTCCACAGCTCGCGCCCGGAGCAACAACCGCCAATGCTCCACGCGGCGCAGCGGCCATTCAGCGGGAATGAGGATCAGTTGTGCGCCGCTGTAGGCATAGTGGCGCCACATCTCTGGAAAGCGCAGATCGTAACAGATAGCCAGCGCCGTCCGCCCCCAAGGAAGATCAAAGGCCGGCAGGGCATCCCCAGCCGTCATGTGCTCGGTCTCTCCCATGGGGGGAAAGAGATGCACCTTGCGGTAGGCTCCCACTAACCGCCCGTCGGGATCATAGAGTGTAGCTGTATTGAATGGACGCCCAGCGGGATTGGCTTCCAGCGCCGTACCGACAATGTGCATTTGGTGAGCCTGGGCCAGATCCGCCATCAGAGCAAAGGGACCGGCATCCAGCGCTGCAGCATATTCGTCGGCGTGCGCCAAGTCATAGCCCGTGGGCCACAGCTCAGGCAGCATCAGTAGGTCAGCCCCCCGGTCGGCCGTCTCGGCAGCCAGAGCGCGTACGGTCTCTTTGTTCCGCTCGGGGCGCCCTGTGGCGATCGCCATCTGTGCCAGGGCGACAGTCACTTCCATTGAACCCCCTCTCACTCTACGCTGTCAGCGGCCCGGACAGGCCGCGGACATCTCCCAAACAACCACGATATTATACTCGATCTTGGCCAAAATGAAACACTGAACATGCTTACTGGTGCCACTCGACGACCACAGCACACCCCCAATGTGCAAGGAATCAGACCCAGTCCCTGAAGCTTGCCGTCCATGGCATCTAACAGCGCCGCGGCCTATCCGCGGCGCCGATCTGCTGAAACAGCTCAACCGTCAGAAGAGGGCCACCGGGATCCCTTGGTGGCCCTCCGATGCTTCGCCATCGCCAGTCACCGACCGGCGGCTACACGCCTCAATAGCCGTGAAACCCCACCGTGACCTTGTGATCTTTGACGATAGTCGGCACGTGGCGCCGTCCGCCATTCAGATCGAGCATTCGTCGCAAGGCAGCCTTGTCTGCCTTCACATTGTGCTCCACGTAGTGAACACCCTTCTTCTGCAAGTCATCCTTGGCCGCAGCACAGTAGGGGCAGCCCGGTTTAGTATAGATGGTTACATTGCTCATCTATCGATTCCTCCGTATTACTAGCTAGTCATTCAACAGGTCACATGAAAAAGCCCAATCACCGCACCCTCGGCCTCGTTCCAGGTTCCGATGGCCTCTTTCGTGGGTTGCAGTTCAACCCGACACCGTTTCCGCTTGAAATAGTCCGAAGCTTCATCCGAGAGCTTGACCATACCGAACTGCCCCGCGCCGACGACGAGCCGTTCAGCCCCTTTCTGGTAGACGTGCTTGGCCTCGTCCAGTGAAATCGTGTGCGATGTGCCATAGATCGCCTTGGACAGTTTTTTCTTGCGCTTTTTCACTTTGCCGCTCAACCGGATGATCACATCGCGCCTGAACGATTCTCCTGCAATGGTGATCGAACCAAACGTCGTACCGTCAATTCTAGGCTTCATTCCTCATCTCTCCGCAGCGCCGGGGTGGCAGTCCGCAGCACCCGCTCGTCGCCCACCCGAAGCGTGACCCTTTTTTCGTCCATGTAGCCTAAGAGGGCAAGGGCATATTTGCGACTGGTATCAAACATATCCCGGACCTGAGCCACCGTTGTCGTCTCGTGTTCCTTCAGGTAAGATACGACCCGATCCCGCATCTCCTCGTAGGTCTCTGTCAGCAAGACGACATCTTCATTGAGTCGGCGCAATACTTCTTGCTCAAGGAGAGCAGTAAACACCTCAGTGCCAACCTGTTCCTCACACTGGGACACCGAGGGCGTGGTGTATGGAGCCTGATGGAAGATGTGCAGAAGGTAGTCCACCGCTTGCTGCTGCTTGGGCGTAAAGACCACCTGATGTGAGGCCAGCCGGATGCGGTCCGAGAGTGTCTCGGTCTCTGCCAGCCAGCCTTCCTCGACTGCTCGGCTCATGATTTCGTTGAATAACGCCGATGATAGCTTCGGAACGTAGCGAGTGAGGCGGCTCTTGGTCTCCTCGCGGGGCGCGCCGGCGCGCAAAGGGAACTCGCGATGGTAATCGCCGAGCAAGCTCTCCAACCGTTCCCGCAACGATCCCCAGCCGGAACGGGTGACAAGAAAACTGGATTTAGGGATGGCAAGGGGCGATCCATCGGCGGAAAAACTGCCATCTAGGACAAAGACCTGCTCTTCACGCACGAGGGATTGCAGCGCCTCCTCGGCATGTCGCCGCGAAAGGTTGCCCTGGCTCAGCAGGTCCTGTACTTCGCGTGGCTGCCGAGACTCGAGGGCCTGAAGCAAGATGTCCTCCGGCGTGCCGTGTGCCAGGGTCTCCAAACGCTCGATTACCTCGTCTCGGAAGCGGCGGTGACGACGTCCCGGGAAGGGATTCACCACCCGTCCACCGCCAATCGTCGCACTTGGCGAGGGCTGACGGATAATGAACCGATCGCCTTTGACGAGCGCCACCGGATGGGCCAGCCGGATCTGTACCCATCCCTCTTCGCCGGGGGCCAGGACGTTTTTGCCGAGCAAGCGCACTCTGGCCTGAGTTTCCGCTGCACCGCTGAAAAAGACTACTGGCGCGTTGTGCTTTATGGGAAGGGGTGCGTCTGCCAGGTACCGGAGGTGACAGTCCACCAAGGTCGTCGGTCGCAGCCATCCCGGTGTGGTCACCACATCACCCCGCCGGATCTCGTCGGTGCCCACGCCGGTTAGGTTGATGGCCAGGCGGCTGCCGGGCACGGCCCGTTCGATCTTTTGCTTGTGGGTCTGCAAGCCCCGAATGCGGGCTTTGCGCTGCGACGGTTGGATCTCCACCTCCTGGCCGGCGGCAAACGTGCCATCATTCAGTGTGCCAGTGACTACCGTGCCAAAGCCAGAGACGGTGAACACTCGGTCTACCGGAAGCCGGGGGCGGCCCACATCGCGGCGGGGCACGCTTGTCGTCAGGAAGCGGTCTAGTTCAGCCACCAACTCTTCGAGGCCTTCTCCCGTGCGCGCCGAGCAACGGACCACCGGCGCATCTTCCAGGATCGTGCCCTCCAGGGTGTCCAAGAGATCAGCTTCCACTAGATCCAACCAGTCCTCACCCTCGGCCACGTCTATCTTGGTCAAGGCCACGACTCCGCCGGGCACCTGTAGCAGGTCAAGGATCGCGAGATGCTCGCGGGTCTGGGGCATCACCCCCTCGTCGGCTGCCACGACAAAGAGGGCTGAGTCTATCCCTCCCACCCCGGCCAGCATGTTCTTGATGAAATCCTTGTGTCCCGGCACGTCCACGATGCCGACCTGCTCGCCGCTGGGCAATGTCAGCCAGGCGAACCCCAAGTCAATGGTCATCTCCCGCTCTTTTTCCTCCTTGAGCCGGTCAGGGTCCATTCCAGTCAGGCCGAGCACCAAGGTGGACTTGCCGTGATCCACGTGGCCTGCCGTTCCAATTACGCGCACAGTCCCCCCTATTCCCTCCTGGGTCGATCCTCCAGAATCCGCGTCATCTCGCCCAGCCAGCGCCGCGATTCCTGGGTCCGATAGTTGACCTGCGATTCAACGAGTTTCCATGCTGCGTCAAGCTCGGCCCGATGCTGGGCCAATCGTGCGTTCACTTCGCTGAACTGATCGGCAATCTGTGTGTTGCGTTTGGCCTGCTCGCCCCACTGATGGTCCCAGCGTAAGAGCTCCTTTCGCCAACGCTTTTCATTCTCTTCCTGCCACTGCTCCAGCTGATGTCTCTGACGCTCTTCCCCCAGCCGTTGCAGCTCGGCCACCTGTTTCTGTTCCCGTCTGATCAACTCTTTGAACCGCTCAATATTGTCAACTACCTGTCGATCCTCCCGAAACACCTCAGAGAATTCCTGCATCCGTTCGGAAAAGTCCTCCATCTTTTTGGCGTGCACTTCCACCGTCTCAACCCACTCTGCCATGTGGCGTTTGAGCTCTTCGAACTCTAGCAACTGGCCCTCGACAAATTCTCGCTGCGACGTCCGGAGTTGCGCTACCAGGCCTTTCAACTCTCCCATGTCGCGTTCCTGGCGCTGCATCACGTCCTCGGCTCTTTGTAGCCGCGAGCCATGCTGCTCCAGGCGCTTCAACGCGTCGAGGGATTCCTGTTGCAGGCGGGCGATCCGTTTGGCATCCTGCTGACGACCATCTTCCAAGAAGGAGAGGTTGCGCAGCTTGCTCTCTGCTTCCTGGCTCAGGGTACTCATCTCCTGTTGAAGGTTCAGCAATGACTCGCTCAGGCGGCGCTGCTCCGCTTTGCGCAGATTCAGTTCCTCATCGATGCGAGCCAGGCGCTGCAAATCACGCCGAATCTCGTTCAGCGCCTTCGAAACGTTGTCACGTTCGATAGAACGTACTCGCTCTACCTCTCGCCCTTCCTGCTGGCGGCGCTCCTCGGCCTGGGCCAGCATCTGCGCAACCTCCTCCTTCAGTTGCTGCATCGCCGTCTCAAGTTGGGAGAATTTGAGTAGCCGGGCCTGCAAGCCAGCCACACGCCCCTCTAACCCCTGGATGACGTGCGCTTGGTCCTGTAATTCGGCTGCCTGATTCTCTGCCCGTTGTTGTAACCGGACGAGTTCGGCCTTGTCGCGGCGGTGTTCCTCATCCAGCCAGGTGGTCATCTGCGTGAGTTGACCCAGATCCATCGCCATCTTTTTTTCATCCTCCGTCAATAAGTATCATAGGCTCCGCTGAAAAAAGGTCTTTTCAGCGAGAGAAAGGGATGTATGTTGTGTGCGCGCTTTGCGCGCACACAACATACGGTACCCGTTTTCTCTTGACTGCCCTTTTTTCAGGGCA
>JASFTJ010000097.1:0-7498 GCA_050053615.1 Anaerolineae bacterium
TCGGTTATGTTGAAAGGCTCCGAAGACAATGGGGGTGGCGGTGGGTGGGGGTCCTGACGTGGGCGTGAGGAGATGCATCGCAGTCGCGGGTGGCAGAGCCGCCGTCGGTGCGAACGTGGCTGTGGGGGCAATCTGCGAGGGCATGATGGTGGGGGGGGATGTGAGAGTGCTTGTTTTTGCCAATACAGCAGAACCGGCGGTGATCGTGGCCTGGGGGGTGCTCTTGGGCCGGGAAGGGGCAGCCGACACAGAGGCGACAGTGGTCTCTGTGTGTGTGCTGTCGGGCCGGAGTGAGGCGATGAATCCTCTCAGCAGCAGCGCCAAAAGGACAATGACTGCCAGCCCGCCAACTCCCAGGATGATCCTTCGCTGCTTGGCGTGCGTTGGTGCTGCAGTGCTCGGCGTCTCCTCTTGGAATGGCCTGCCCTGGGTCGGATAGGCGGGTGCTGGCTGGGAATCTCTGGGCGCCGTTGGTTCGGTTGCCTCTTGCCGGAGCTGTGGGGTGGCTTCTGCCTGTTCGCGTGCGTCGTCGGCGACGGGTGAAAGATCAAAGATCTGACCATCCGGGATGCTCATGAACAGCACCGGCGTGGCCCATTCGATGGTGCCGGGGTGGGTGCGCTGGATGGCCAGCCGTCCCTCGGCGACGGCGGCGTCTATGGGCTCACTGTCGGCCAGCGCTCGGTAGAACTCTTCGGCGAAGGCGGTGGCGGCCATGTCGCTGACTTCAAACTGCATGGCGATCACAGCCGGCACGCCCTCGCGGACCAGGGCCGTGGCAATACCCGTGAATGGATCGGCCGACGACGTCATGGCTCCTGCGCAGGCATTGAGGATCACCAGCCGCAGTGAAGGGTGGCCCCGCAGCAGCCGAGCCAGTGTTTCCCAACGCAAGAGTTTCCCCATGCCGTCCGCGTCTTCGACCAGCAGGACGCCTTCCTGATGTTCCTCATCGTAGGCTCCGTGACCAATAAAATGCAGAATGTGGAATGGGCCGCGGCGCAGGGTACGCTGAAGGCAGGCGAGAGTATCTGGCCCTTCCACAAATTCGATCTTGATCCATCCCTGATGCTCTAGATCGGACAGGGCCGTGTGGATCCGCCTCTTTTCATCGGCGATGTCTAGTTGGAGGGCGTCACGGGGACTGGACAGCGCCACCAGCAGCCGCAGCGGGGGCGTCACCGGCTGCGGGGTGACCGTCGTCGCACACTCGACATAACGCACCAAGGTGGGAAGTCTGGATGCTGCCAAAAAGTCATCCTGATTTTGGCTGTACATCAGCTCCCAAGGCAGGTAGAGTAAGGCAGGGGGCAGATCGAGGCGCAGCCGCAATCCCTTCTCTTCGCTGCGGGCGAGGGCGAGGCTGGCCTGGTAAGTGGCTCGAACTTTGTCCTGAAAGAGGGCGTCATGGAGCTCTCGGCCGAGGGCCTCGATCGTTTTCATCTCTGGCGACGTCAGCCGCCGGGTGGGATGTCGCGCGCGGAGGATGGCGTTTTCCAATGCGCGGCGCAATTCCGAGAGCCTCTGCCCACTCAAAGGGGGCACAAAGGTCCCCGTAGGCCGCCCGGCCCGCGAGGCAACACGCACGTGGTAGCTGTCTCGCTCACCTGGTCGGATCGCAAGATCGAAATCGTCACAGGTACGCAAGAGGCTCCTCCTCAGTAGGGAAGGCACGCAATCGGTGTGCACATTGGATGTGCCACGTCCGATCTGACATGGCCTAGATCAGCATACTTCGCTGGGACTAGGCTGTAAGCCTAATCCCAGTGTACCATAGTTGTGCATATACGTCAATTCTTTGAAAATTTGCACCAAAGGCGCCGATCTTGCTGAAAGATGCCTGGGAATGCTGCCCAGCACCTGGGAGACGATCTGTACCTGTCGGAGCGGCCTCGACACCTGCTTTGCGCCCCTTATGTACTTGTGGTACAATCTGCGACAGACACCTTGTGGGTACTGGCCGTGGGGGACTTGTGATACCATCGATTCTGGCTGTGATGACATTCGGGTTGGGGCTGGCATTCGGTTCGGGGGGATCCGGGGCCGTGTCGTCGGCTGTCGAATTATCCACCGGGACCGTGACGATTCCCACCTACCCCTACGCCAACCATCTGGAGCTCCGTCATTCTGCTCTCTATAACATGGATTACTATTGGCTCGATTGGTCTGTGTATTCACACTCGAATCCCGTACCCCAGGAGTATGAGGTGCTCGTGATGGAGAATCCGTGGTTGCGGCTTACGTTCCTGCCCGAGCTGGGAGGCCGCCTCTACGGCGTGGAGGTCAAGGCCACGGGCGAGCAGTTGCTCTACCAGAACCCCGTCATCAAACCGACGCACTGGGGACCGCACGAGCAGGGCTGGTGGCTGGCCGTCGGCGGCGTCGAGTGGTGCCTGCCGGTGGACGAGCACGGCTACGAGTGGGGCGTGCCCTGGAGCTACTCGACGACAGTCACCGCCCAGGGCGCGACCGTCGAGCTTTGGGACACAGATGCTACGGACCGTGTGCGTGCTCGCATCAGCGTCTATCTGCCCGCCGACCGCGCCGCCTTTGAGATTACGCCTCGGCTGGAGAACCCGACCGGCTCGCCGGTGAGCTTGAAATTCTGGGACAATGCTATGCTGGCTCCCGGCGCGGCCAACACCGTCGGCCCGGAACTGCGCTTTGTCGTGCCCATCGATCAGGTGACCGTCCACAGTCGCGGCGATTCCTATCTTCCCGCCGATGGCGAAGCGATGGACTGGCCCGTCCACGGCGGGACCGACTACTCGCGGTTGGGCAACTGGAACCGCTGGCTGGGTTTCTTTGCCCGCCCCCAGGCCGCCGAGGACTGGGCCGGCGTCTATGACCAAGCGACGCTGCGCGGCGTGGCCCGCGTCTTTCCCCGCGAGGTGGCTGTCGGCGTCAAGGGGTTTGCCTTTGGCTGGACCGATCCGATTGATTGGCACGAGTGGACCGACGACGGCAGCACCTACGTTGAACTCCACGGCGGGCCGTCGCCAACGTTCTGGGACACGATCACACTCGGACCGGGCGAGTCGCTGCAGTGGACCGAGACTTGGCTGCCCCTACAGGATTTGCCTGCTCTGAGCCTGGCAACGGAGGAGTGGGCGCTCGGGTTGGAGGCGGTCGGGGCCGATCTGCACCTGGGGATCTTGACGGCCGGACAACAGAATGACGTCGGCCTGCGTCTCTGGCGCGAGGACGACTGTACGCTGCTCTGGCGTGAGGACGGCGTGGACGTGGCTCCCGATGAGGTCTATACTCACCAGTTGCTGGAACTCGGCCTGACCGCTAAAGAGGTATTCCTGGCCGTGTTTCAGGGCGATGCGCTGTTGGCTGCAACCAGCGATCGCGTCTGCTGGCCGCCCCGTTCGCAGGTGGATACACTCAGTACGGTGCAGCCCAGCACGAGCTTTTTCGTAAGTTGGACCGGAACCGACATGGGCGGCGGACTGGCAAGCTACGATGTCCAGGTGCGCGACGGCGACGCCGGCGCTCCCTGGACCGATTGGTTGCTAGGCACTGGCGCCACCTCTGCGCTGTTCAACGGCCAGGATGGCCACACCTATACGTTCCGCAGCCGGGCGCGCGATACCTTTGACAATGTCGAGGACTGGCCAGCTAACGAGTGGCAAGATACCTACACCACGGTCCTGCTTGAACCGGCTCCGGTGTTCATCACGTCCGACAAGGCGGCCCAGCCGCCGCACGTCCATCCCGGCGATGTGCTGGAGTTTCAGATCCATCCCAAGAACACCGGTAACTTGGCAGCCGGGGTGCAGATCACCGATCCGCTGCCGGTGTACTTGGAGCTGGCGGCCGGGCCAACCAGCAACCACCCGCCAGACCCGGTGTATCTGAGTGACACCCACACCATCGTTTGGAGCGGAACGATCGCAGCGGGTCAGACGACGGTCGCAATCGATTTTGACGCACGGGTGCTGGACGTGGCTCCCGGCGGTCTCGTTACCAACGCCGTTTGGATCGACGACGGAATCCACGCGGTGCTGCGCCGCCAGGTGACGGTGAGCGGCCGGTGGCCGTGTTATCTACCTTTGATCCTCAAACACTGACATGGAAGGAAGGAATTCATGAACCACGACACAATTGTCATCGTCTCTGGCCTGCCCCGTTCCGGCACGTCGATGATGATGAAGATGCTCGAAGCGGGAGGCATGCAGGTTCTGACGGACTATATCCGGGAGGCCGATGAGGACAACCCCGAAGGCTACTATGAATTCGAGCGGGTGAAGCAGATCGAGCAGGACAAGGCCTGGCTGCCTGAGGCCCAAGGCAAGGTCGTCAAGATGATCGCGGCCTTGCTCAAAAACTTGCCGCCCGAGTACGCCTACAAGGTAGTTTTCATGCGACGCAATGTCCAGGAGGTGCTGGCCTCGCAGCGGGAGATGCTCATCCGCCGGGGCGAGCCTAGCGACAAGGTCCCTGACGAGCGCATGGCGGATCTGTTCGGAAAACACGTGAAGCGGGTCGAGTCCTGGTTGGATGGCCAGCCCAACATCGACGTCCTCTATGTGGACTATGGCGACGTGCTGGCAAGCCCCCTGGACCAGGCGCGGCGGATCAACCAATTCCTGGACGGCATGCTCGAAATGGCCAAGATGGTGGAGGTCGTGGACCCTGACCTGTACCGTCAGCGAGTGTAGAGTCGTTCTCGTAGCATGGGAGGTCCACGTCCATCTTTGAAGCCAGGCAGCAGAAGGAGTGTGAAACGGGCGAGTTTTCTGGTTACTTGTTCATTGACCTCCCGCAGGCGATCGATCGGAAGGCAAAGGTCTCTGTGGTGCGCCAATAGAGGAGTCTCGGATGCAATATCTCATTTCTCTGGCTTTCGTACTGTTCCTGCTCGTTGCCTTTGCCGGTAGCGCAGTTGCTGCGGACGATTGCTCGACGATCTACCAGGATGCAGCGTGGACGATCTCTTTGTGCCCTACCGATCCCCACGTGCCTGCCACGATGACCGTCTGGCTCGATGGGGTGGAACAGAGCGAACCTGCTGCCCGGCTAGAAATCGCTCACGTCACGGACGAGGGCGCCAGCCGGCCGACGGTAATCGCTCTGTATGCCTCCGGCTTTGTTCGCTTGAAACAGAATGCTGATCCATCAGAGCCTAGCCCCTTTGGCAGCTCCTTTATCCTGGGGCCGGCCTATTGGCCCGATGCCGCTACGTATTATCACAACCCGCAGCTCAACTACTTGGCGCTTGACACCACGGTGTTGCCCGACGGCGTCCTGCGGATGCAGGCTCGGGGCGCGAACCATGACTTTGACGTGGCCTACGATCTGGCCTGCCCCCCACCGCGCGACCGCCTGACGCGGCTCCACGTGGAGCAGACCTACACGGCCACAACTGACGTGACCATCGATCCCACGCGCCACGCTGAAGCGCAGGGAATGAAGCTGATGCAAGCTTCGTCCATGTTTATCAACGAAGGTGGGGTCTGTGATGATGGCGAAACCGATTGTCACGACAGCAATGCCGCCCGCTTCATTGGGCAAGATCTGACACGGCATCAGGTCGCGTTCGCCGACGTGACTCCCTCGGCTTTTGTTTTTCGTTCCACGCTCCCGCTGGGCAGCACCTGGCTGGACGTGTTGCACACCGACGGCGAGGGCTGGCAGGGGAATACGCCCAACGTACGCATTGCCCTGGACTCCCTGCCGGATGACCACACCATTACCCCGCAGGGCTGGATCAGTGCTACCACTGACCCCAACCAGGACAATGTCAGCCTCTGGCTGCACGACGACCTCCCAGCCTCACAGTCTTGGACGGCAGGCCAGAGCGACCAGGTGGGCTACTGGCTGTTAGCCCAAGACGATCCTGCTGAACCGTGGGCCGCCCATGGGCTGCGAAGCGGGCTGACGTTTCTCGACTTTGAGGGCACCTTCGACTGCTTCTATGTTCATGACCCTGGGCAGGCGGTCACAGGTACGGTGGAGACGATCCCAGGATACTCTGATACGGCGCTGCAGCTACGGTACAATCTGTCTGGCACAGACGGCAACTGGGTCCAGATCCGCTGTGACTTTGACCCGCCACTCGATCTGTCGGCGTACGATCACCTGCGCTTCGACTGGCGGGGCGATCCGGCTGCCGCCAATTCGATAGAGGTGGGCCTGATCGATCAGACTGGAGACACGCAGCGGATCTTTGCGCGAGGTTACCATCACCTCACCCACCGCGGCTGGTGGGGGCAGCTCGTGGTGCCTTTCAACTTTCTGGCGCCGTGGCACGGGGGCGACTTTGATCCGAGTCAGGTAGTGGCCTTTTTCCTCTCGGTGGTCAAAGATGGTACGGACGACGCAGGGGCCACAGGCTCGGTGGCAATTGATGACCTGAACGCCTTTGACGTCGCCTCGCGAACCGCCCCGTCCGATTTTGCGACGGTGACCACCAACCCCACGGCTTCGGCTTTGGCGGCGCAATGGCTCGCTTCGCAGCAACAAGGTACCGGATTGGTCAAGTCGTGGTTGGAGGAATCCACCTGCGTGGCCCACACGTATGATCAGGCTTTGGCACTGCTCGTCTTTGGCCGTGAAGGGATGTGGGCAGAGGCTGATGCCCTCGTCGGGGCCTTGGTACAGGCTCAGAACGCCAACGGTTCCTGGTTCAAGAGCTACGATTGTGGCAGCTCCAGCCTGCCCTGTGTTCATTGCCACGAATGGGAGGGCGACGTGGCCTGGGCGATCTATGCTCTGAGCCGCTATCTGGCCCTGGGCGGCACCCATTCTCAAGCGCGCAGCACAATGGAGGATGGCGCGACCTGGTTGACGACACATCTGGCGCCTGATGGTTGCTTGACCATCGATCACACCGAAGGGACATTGGATGCGTGGTGGGCGTTTCAAAGCGCCGGGCCAGACTTTCGGGACGAGGCTGATGGGGTGAAGCAGTGTCTGCTTACGTACTACTGGGACGATGCAATGGGGCGATTCCAAGGTGGTCGTGACTGGCAGCAACCCTACCTCGACAACCAGACCTGGGGCGGGGTTTTCCTTCGGGCTGTTGGGCGGGAGGAGGAAGCGCGACGGGCTTTGAGCTATGCGTATCAGGTGCTGCGGCTGCCGGCGCAGGGTGGGCAGCTCTTTGGCCTTGACGGTCAAGGCGGTCCCTGGTCGGTCTGGAATGAGGGTCTTGGCCAGTACGCGGCGGTTGGGGGAGCCGAGGCGGACGAGTTCCTGCAGGAGCTCTTGGCCCAGCAGCGGTCAGACGGTGCCGTGCCTGGTTCGCCTGACGACTTTAGCGGTGGGGGAGTTTGGACCACAAGCTGGCATGGGGTGGCGCCCACGGCTTGGTTCTACTTTGCCCTGAATCAGCCTGAACCCTTCCACGCAGTCACCTGGACCTGGCTGCCGTTGGTCTTGAGAAATTCTCCCTAGACACCCTTACGGGCTGAGAAGGAAGCCCTTGACCAGCCCCTCGCCGCTGGAATACGGCCAGTACTATCACATCTACAATCGGGGCAACAACCGC
>JASFTJ010000098.1:0-7443 GCA_050053615.1 Anaerolineae bacterium
GGGCGAAGTCCTTTGCTACGTGTGGTAGGGACTCGTCTTGGAAGCGCACCCGACGCGAAGGAGGAGCAATGTCTCGCATTGGCTTGAAACCGGTCCCTTTGCCGGATAAAGTGCAGGTAGATATTCGTGGTAGTCATGTGACGGTCAAAGGTCCCAAGGGAAGGATCAGCCGTTCTTTCCATCCAGACATGGAGATCCTGCTGGAAGATGGGATTCTCACGGTACACCGGCCGACTGACCAACGGAAACACAGGGCCCTACACGGTCTGACACGGGCTCTGTTGGCCAACATGGTGGTCGGCGTCACAGAGGGATATTCCAAGACCCTGGAGATTGTGGGAACCGGCTATAGGGCGCAAGTGCAGGGCCGCAACCTGATTCTTTATCTGGGGCATTCCCACCCCATTACGATCGAGCCCAAGGAAGGGATCTCGTTCGAGGTGCCACGAGGAGGACGTTCGGTGATCGTCCAGGGTATTGACAAAGAGGTGGTGGGTGAAACAGCGGCCCGTATCCGGCGGCAGCGCCCTCCGGAGCCTTACAAGGGCAAAGGTGTTCGATACGAAGGTGAATACGTACGACGCAAGCCAGGTAAGGCTGGCAAGATCGGCCAGATCTAGAGGTAGGGGGATTCATGGGTAAAACAAAAAGAAAGCGCATCGCACGATATCTCCGTCACAAAAGGGTGCGGAGGCGTGTGCAGGGCACCCCTGATCGTCCGCGTTTGTGCGTGTTTCGAAGCTTGAAGCATATCTATGCTCAGATCATTGACGATTGGCGGGATCATACCCTGGTGGCGGCAAGTACGCTGGATCCTGAAGTCCACGAGGAATTGAGCGACAAGACCAAGACAGAGCAGGCGGCAGTCGTTGGCAGGTTGCTTGCAGAGCGCGCGTTGGAGCATGGGATCAACCAGGTCGTGTTCGACCGCGGCGGCTACCGCTATCATGGTCGGGTCAAGGCTCTGGCTGAAGCGGCGCGCGAGAGCGGTTTAGCACTCTAGCCTTCACTGTGAGTTTTGTCATGACTAGAATCGGTGAACCGGACGACAGGGAGGAATAATGGGTCGTAGACGCGACGGCGGCCGTAGAGGCCGCGAAGAAAAGGGCGAGGAACTTGACGAGCGAGTTGTGCACATTGCCCGCACAGCCAAGGTGGTCAAAGGCGGTCGGCGCTTCGCTTTCCGAGCCGTGGTAGTCGTTGGAGACAACAAGGGTAGCGTGGGCGTCGGCGTGGGCAAGGCGCCGGGTGTGCCCGAGGCCATCCGCAAGGGCGTGGCCCGGGCTCAGAAAAACATGGTGGAGGTCCCCATGGTGGGGACGACCATCCCTCATGCGGTAACGACGCGATACAGTGCGGCCAAGGTGATGCTCAGGCCGGCCTCGCCGGGCACCGGCGTGATTGCCGGAGGCGGCGTACGGGCTGTGGTGGAAGCGGCGGGGATCAGAGACATTCTCACCAAGTCGCTTGGCAGCGCCAACATTCTGAACGTCGTCAAGGCGACGATGAAGGCCCTGGAAGAGCTCAAAGACCCGCAAGCTGAAGCGCAGCGACGTGGGGTGCCGGTTCACAAAGTCTTGCCGTTCTGGATGCGGGAGGAAGCGGCTCATGAGTAGTGGAGGCGCTGAGGATCAACGTCGGGGAACAGTTCGGATTTCGTTGGTCAAGAGCATTATCGGCTATTCTCCAAAGCAGCGGGGGACTATTCGCGCCTTGGGGCTCCACCGCCTGGGTGATGTGGTAGAGCACGCCGATACGCCAGTGATCCGGGGGATGATTGACAAAGTGGCTCACCTCGTAGAGGTCGAGGTCGAGAACGAATAGAGAATTCACCGGGTCTGTTGTGGAGTGGAGTAAGAATGAAGTTGCATGATTTGCGTCCCTCGGAAGGGGCAAAAAAACAAAGAAAGCGAGCAGGGCGGGGTATCGCGGCGGGTCGAGGCAAGACCGCGGGCCGAGGAACAAAAGGACAGAACGCTCGCTCTGGCGGAGGCAAGGGACCCTATTTTGAGGGCGGTCAGCTTCCGCTGGTACGTCGCCTGCCCTATTGGCGGGGCTTTACCAACATCTTTAAGGTGCACTATACGCCCGTCAACCTGTACCGCCTGGAAGGGTTTTCGGCTGGCGATGAGGTCTCGCCGGAGACATTGGCGCAGGCGGGGATCATCAAGTCGGCGTCACAACCGGTCGTGATCCTTGGAGACGGCGAACTGGATCGGCCACTTGTGGTCAAGGCTCATCGTTTCTCGACCAGTGCGCGCGCCAAGATCGAAGAGGCGGGCGGCACGATCGAGGATCTATCATGGGAAGTAAAGCGCGGGCGGAGGTTGCCTCCTAGCGCCCACAGGGCGACTTGAAGGGAGTAAGTGATCCATGATCCAGGCTGTGCGGAATGCCTTTGCGCTGCCGGATCTCCGGAAAAAGATCTTGTATACTTTCTTGATCTTGGGGATCTACCGGCTGTTCGCTCACGTGCCGGTGCCGGGTGTCAACTCGGAGAATCTGCGCCAGTTGTTCGAGTCGAATCAACTATTGGGCTTGCTGGACCTGCTGTCGGGTGGGGCCATGGCCACCTTCTCGGTGATGGCCATGGGGGTCTATCCTTACATCACCGCCCAGATTATCCTCCAGCTTCTGCAGCCCATCATCCCCGCCCTGGAGCGGCTTGCCGAGGAGGGGGAGCAGGGACGGGCCAAGCTAAATCGGTACACCTGGTACCTGACGGTGCCGATGGCTGCTCTGCAGGCCTATGGACAGGCGGTTGTGATGACCCGAATGAGTGGCACGCCGATCCTGGAGACATTCGGCTTTGTTGATGCGCCGCTGGCGACGGTGGCCATCCTGTGCACGATGACCGCTGGCACCCTCTTTGCCGTCTGGCTGGGAGAGTTGATCAGCGAGCAGGGCATTGGTAACGGCACGTCCATCATCATCTTGGGTGGCATCGTGACTCGCTTGCCCCAGCGCCTTCTGAACCTGATCGTGGGCCAGCAATGGGTGGCTTTGCTCCTCTTTGCCATCATCACGACGATCACCGTCTTTGGGATTGTGATCATCCAAGAGGGCAAGCTGATGATCTGGGTGCAATACAGCAGTCGCACCTTGGGGCAGCGGGGTGGACGGCTACGACAGACGCGGTCCGTTCGGACGCACATCCCATTGCGGGTCAATATGGCCGGCATGATCCCGCTCATCTTTGCGCAGAGCCTCATGGTCTTTCCCAGCACCATTGCGAGCTACTTCCTGCCGCCAATGGGCCAGGACCCGCAAGGTCTGTTGCAGACGGCCGCCTACTGGGTAGACCAAGTGTTCAACCCGCAGTACAATGTCTATTGGCCGCTTTACTTTGTCATGGTCGTGCTGTTTACCTACTTTTACACGGATGTCATCTTTCAGCAGCAGAACATGGCTGAGAACTTGAGGCGGCAAGGTGCTTCTCTGCCAGGCATCCGGCCCGGGAGACGGACGGAGGCCTATCTGACTCAGAAGACGCGACGCATCACCTTGGTTGGGGCCTTGTTCCTTGGGGTCGTAGCCATTCTGCCTTGGTTGGTAGATGTCTTTGCCGGGGTCTTTGCCAGCGGTGCAGTGGGCGTCAGTGGAACCAGCATCATGCTCATCTCTTCGACAGGCTTGCTCATTGTGGTTGGCGTAATCTTGGATACCATGCGTCAGTTGGAGGCCCAGTTGCAGATGCGCCACTACGACAAGTTCCTGCGCAAGGGCATCCTCGGATAGGAGGAATTCAAGGGATCATGTCGTCCGAAAGACGGTATCTTGTGCTGCTGGGCGGACCTGGGGCCGGCAAGGGCACCCAGGCGGAACGCCTGTCGGAGAACCTGGGCATCCCTCAGGTGTCTACCGGTGACCTGTTCCGCGAGAACCTGAAAAGAGAATCCGAGCTGGGTCAGCTGGCAAAGGATTATATGGAGCGTGGCGAGTTGGTGCCAGACGAGGTGACGGTGGGTATGGTCCGCGAACGACTATCGCGGTCTGATGCCGCCGATGGAGCCATCCTGGATGGCTTTCCTCGGACCATCGCCCAGGCCGAAGCGCTGGGTGAACTGTTGGCAGACATGGGCGCCGAGTTGGCAGCGGTGCCCTACATCAAGGTGTCGGAGGACATGTTGCTACAGCGCCTCGCCGGGCGGTGGACCTGTCGGCAGTGTGGGGCTATGTACCACGAACTGTTCAGCCCGCCGCGGGAACCGGGAGTCTGCGACAGGTGCGGCAGCGAACTGTACCAGCGGCCTGACGACACGCCCGAAACGCAAAAGCACCGCATCGCGGTCTATTTCGAGCAGACGGCGCCGTTGATTGACTACTATCGCCGAAAGGGGCTATTGGTCGAGGTGGATGGCCGGCCCGGAATTGACGAGATCCAGGCCAATCTACTGTCCATTATTGAGGAGCTATGATCACCCTCAAATCCAGGCGAGAGATTGGCTTGATGCGCGAAGCTGGGCGGATCGTCGCCGAAGTCTTGGCAAAGATCCAGGAGACAGTAGCGCCTGGCATCACCACGGCTCAATTGGAGGCCATTGCCGACGAAATCATTGTCGGCAAGTACGATGTGATTCCTTCGTTTGAGGGTTACCGCGGCTTTCCGGGTTTGGTGTGCGTCTCGATCAATGAAGAAATCGTGCACGGCATCCCTGGACACCGTGTGTTGCGTGAAGGTGACATCGTAAGTGTGGATGTGGGCGTCATCTACAAAGGATATCATGGAGACGCTGCCGTTACCGTGGCAGTGGGCGAAATCGACGCTGAGAGCCAGCGGTTAATGGCAGTGGCGCAAGAGTCTCTGCGGATCGGGATCGAGGCCGCACAGCTTGGCGAATGGACAACGGACATTTCCAAGATGATCCAGCGGTACGTGGAGGGACAGGGATACAGTGTGGTTCGTGAGTACACCGGCCATGGAATTGGGCGGCAGATGCATGAGGACCCGCAGATTCCCAACTATTTCGAACCCAGGATGGGGCGGGCACGGCTGCGGCCTGGCATGACCTTCGCACTGGAGCCGATGGTCTGCGCCGGAGACTGGAAAACGCAGGTATTGGATGACAATTGGACAGTGGTAACAGCGGACGGCAACCGTTCGGCTCATTTCGAGCATACGGTGGCTGTCACCGAGAACGGCCCCGACATCTTGACAAGGTTGTAAGGGGGAGGAGGTACGCTGTGAAGGTCAAACCATCAGTTAAGCGACGATGTGAAAAGTGCAAGATTGTTAGACGGCGCGGTGTGGTGCGGGTGATCTGCGAAAATCCCAAGCACAAACAACGCCAAGGATAGGATGATTGGAGGGGACGATGGCACGTATTGCAGGTGTGGACTTGCCCCGAGATAAGCGAGTGGAGATCTCTCTGACCTATATTTTCGGAATTGGCCGGAGCAGGAGCTTGGAAATCCTGCAAAGAGCTAACGTCGACCCTGATACTCGCGTGCGGGACCTTGCCGAGACCGAGGTCGCCAAATTGCGCGAGGTCATAGACCGTAATTATCGGGTCGAGGGTGATCTCCGGCGCCAGGTGGCGATGAACATCAAGCGGATGCAGGAGATCGGTTGCTATCGCGGCATCCGTCACCGGAAGGGCTTGCCAGTGCGCGGGCAGCGGACACGGACCAACGCTCGCACAAAGCGCGGACCGCGCAAGACAGTGGCAGGCAGGCGCCGGTCACGGGCCAAGAAGTAGTTGGCAGAGGGCTGATAGCAAGACTAGGAACCACCTTTATCGGCCGCAGCTACCAGCCATTCACGGAATCAGGAGGTAGAATGGGACGGAGAAGACGAAAGCCAGGGCGTGGGCGGCGTAGGGAAAGGCGAAACATTCCACGGGGCCAGGCCCACATTCAGGCTACGTTCAACAATACGATCATTACGCTCACAGATCCCAAAGGCAACACGGTTGGCTGGGCCAGTGCTGGTACAGTTGGCTTCAAGGGATCGCGCAAGAGTACACCCTACGCGGCGCAGATTGCAGCGACGCAGGCGGCTCGGCTGGCCCAGGACAACGGGATGCGCGAAGTTGACGTGTTTGTCAAAGGACCCGGCCCGGGCCGCGAAGCAGCCATTCGGTCTCTGCAGTCCGCCGGGTTGGTGGTCACATCCATTACCGACGTAACGCCAATCCCACACAATGGATGTCGCCCACCCAAAAGACGAAGAATATAGGGTACAGCACGATAGGACGGAGGTAGTATGGCGAGATACACAGGCTCGGTGTGCAAACTGTGCCGCCGTGAAGGTGAGAAGCTTTTTCTGAAAGGGGAACGTTGTCTGTCGCCCAAGTGCGCGTTTGAAAGACGACCCTTTCCGCCAGGTGTGCATGGCAAACAAGCTCGGTTTCGAAGGAGAGAGTCGGACTATTCGCGGCAGCTGAGGGCCAAGCAGAGAGCCCGACGGGTATACGGTGTGATGGAGCGGCAGTTTCGCCGCTACTTCCACGAGGCAGAGCAAAAACGAGGTCTGACCGGTACGAATTTGTTGGTCCTATTGGAGAGTCGCCTCGACAACGTCGTATACCGGATGGGCTTTGCGTCGTCTCGACCCCAGGCGCGACAGCTAGTGCGCCACGGTCACTTTGAGGTAAACGGCCGTAAGGTGAATATTCCATCGTACCTGGTGGAGCCGGGAGATGTGGTAGCCGTCCGCCAGAACAGCCAGCGGAAGGTGTATTTCAAAGAACTGGTTCAGGATATGCAGCACCGCGGAGTTCCTGACTGGTTGAGCCGAGACGACGAGATGATGACTGGACGCGTCCTGGCTTTGCCGGAGAGAGAAGACATAGACGTAACAATAGACGAGCAACTGATCGTTGAGTACTATAGTCGCTAGGCACGAAGCGGCGAGGTCCTGGCGATTCGTGGTTCGTAAGCAAGGGGGTGCCGTTTGTTGAGTCTAGTCTTGCCCAAAGTTGAATCCGATGTCCGGGCGAGGGACTATGGACGCTTTGTAATCAGTCCGTTGGAGAGCGGATACGGGGTCACACTGGGGAATGCATTGCGCCGTGTCCTACTCTCCTCGTTGGAGGGGGCAGCCATCACTTCTATGCTGGTTAGGGGAGTCCATCATGAATTCTCGACGATTCCGCACATTCGAGAAGACATGACTTCCCTGCTCCTCAACCTGAAACAGATACGGTTCAGGTTCTTTGACGACGAGGAAGAGACCGCTCGCCTGCGCTTGGAAGTTCGCGGGGAAGGGGTGGTGACGGCTGGCGACATCGTCTGCCCGCCGACCATAGAGGTGGTCAATCCAGAGGCCTATATCTTGACCACTGACTCGGTCGAAGCTGATGTGGAGATGGAAATGACTGTCGGCAGGGGGCGTGGCTATTCGCCGGCTGAAGAGCGGGACACACTCGCCGTGTCCGAGATCCCGACTGATGCGATCTTTGGCCCTGTACGGAAGGCAAATTTTAAGGTCGAGCGGACCCG
>JASFTJ010000099.1:0-7363 GCA_050053615.1 Anaerolineae bacterium
GACTCTTTGCCGCGCTCATGCTGTGGCCCACGCACCGGCGATGGGTGTTCGGCGGCCTGGCCGTGGCTGCCCTGCTGGTCGGCGGGCTGGCGGCCGGGCTGAACTTTGGCCTGGCTCCCTCGGATCATCTTTCGCGGCTGCCCTACGCCCGACGGGTAGTTCTGCCGCAGAACCTGGAGCGCGGCAGTGTGCGCGTGCGACTGGTGCTTTGGCAAGCTGCCGCAGAAGTAGTAACTTCCTGGCTTGAGGTGGGGCTGGAGCCGGATCGGCTGCACGGGTTGCGGCCCCTGGTGGGATATGGGCCAGACACGGCGGCTTTTGTCTACATGGCGTCGTATCCGCCCGAATTGGCCCAAATCGAGGACCCCAGCCTCATCTGGGATCGGGCTCACAACGAGACGTTGGACGTCCTGACCATGCAGGGCTGGTTGGGGCTGGCCGCCTATTTGGTGTTGGGCTTGGCCGTTGCCCGGCGGGGATGGAGGCTGTGGCGGGCGGCCTCGAGTCCCATCGAACGGGCCTGGGTCGCCGCGCCGCTGGCCGCCCTGGCCGCCCACCTTGTCGAGGTGCAGTTTGCCTTCTCGGTGACGG
The DNA here is from genome assembly GCA_050053615.1 of Anaerolineae bacterium. Lineage (GTDB taxonomy): Bacteria > Chloroflexota > Anaerolineae > JAAYZQ01 > JAAYZQ01 > JASFTJ01. The sequence goes on from JASFTJ010000099.1 coordinate 592, forward strand.
CCACGGCGATGATGGCCTGGCTGTGCGTGGCCTGGCTGGCTGCGCCCTTTCCTTCCCTCGTCGCCTGCGGCGATACCCCCCTGTGCCTGTCCGGCACAGGACAGGCCTCCTTCTCACGTACGCTCCGCCATGCAAGGGGGTTGGGGGAGGGTGAGGGCCTCCGCTGGCGCGTCTATGCTGCGGTGGGCGCGGTACTCCTGGTGCTCATCGCCGTGCGCTTGGAGGGGGGCGCGATCTGGGCCGATACCCTCGTCGGTCGGGCTCGTGAGCTCGACCGGACGGGCCAGTGGGACGAGAGCATCGAATTGTACGACCGGGCGCTGACCCTCGTCCCCTGGCAGGCGGCCTACCATCAGTTCCGCGCCGAGGCGTTCTACAACCTGGCCCGCGCCCTGCCCGAGGAGGAGACGGAGCTGCGGACCGAGCTCCTGGAGGCAGCCGATCGCGGCCTGGCCCGCGCCCGCCGCTTGGAACCGCTGGAACTGGAGCTCTACTCCAACGCCGGCGTCCTGCACGCTTATTGGAGCGACACGGTGGACCCGACTCACCTGCATACAGCCGTCACCTTTTACGAGCAAGCCTTCCGCCTGGCCCCTACCCGGGCCGAACTGCGGACTGACCTGGGGCACATCTACCACAACCACGGCTTGTACGAGGAGGCGCTGGCCCAGTACCGTACGGCGCTGGGGATCGACCCTCAGTTTGCTGGGGCTCATTATGATGCCGGTCTCGCCTGGGAAGCGCTGGGACGACCGGAAAAAGCTCGCCGAGCCTACGAGTCCGCGCTGGATCTGGCCCCTGACTGTGAGGCATGCCGCGAGGCGCTACAATCGCTTGGTCTTCACCCACCCCCGCCGCGGGTGGGTGAGGGCTAGATATACAACTTCTCCCGATCCACCTCTTCCCGTAGGATGCGCAGCTCCTCGTCCGTCGGCGCCTCGCTGACACCTACCTCGTCGGGCACGATCAACTCAAAGCCGGTCTCGGCCACGACGTCGTCCACGCTGACGCCGGGCTGGGTCTTGAGCAGCTTCATGCGCTTCGTCTCGTCGTCAAAGCCCAGCAGGGCCAGGGTGCTGACCACGTAGAGCGGGCCGGCGCCCGGCGGCAGGCCGGCGGCCTCGCGGGAGCCAGGACCGGTCAAGTAGCCGGGGGTCGTCACAAAGTCGCACTGGGGCACAAAGCTGCGCTTGCTGTGGCGGATGATGATGATCGTCCGCCAGCAGAGCGAGCCCACATCGTTGGCCCCGCCGCTGCCCGGCAGCCGGACCTTGGGCGGGTGGTGGGGGCCGATGACGGTGCTGTTCAGGTTGCCGTAGGGGTCGATCTGGGCGCCGCCCAGAAAGCCATAGTCGATGAACCCCCGCGTGGCCGTCTCCATGATGTCGCAAATGCCTGACGCGGCCAGCGCCTTGTGAAAAGTGCGCGCCTCGCCGACGGCCATGGGCAGGTCTTCCAGGATGGCGCCGGTGCCGCCGAATTCAAAGATCGGCACCAGGTTGGGCGCCTGCTGGCGCTGGGCCAGCGAGGCGGCCAGCATGGGGATGCCGGTGCCGATAAAGGCCGTCGTCTCGTCCTCCATCAGCCGTGAGGCGGTGCAGATCAGCAGTTCCGTGGCGTTGTATGCTGTGTCGCTCATGCTCGTCGCTCCCTCCCTTCCACAAGTCGGTCGAGCCGTTCCTGGCCCACCTTGTCGAGATACGCCTGATGGTCGGGCAGGTCATAGACCCACTCTTGGAGATAGGCCTTGGCGCCCTCGTCGGTGTCTGAGGCATCGACCCAGGCCTTGATCTCGGGCTCGTCGCGGCAGTAAACGTAGGCCATCTCGCCCGGATGTGAGCCAAAAGGCGCGTGGACCACGGCGTCGACGAGGTAGTAGGGGATGATCGTCCGGTCGGGGTACTTGCGGATCTCGTCGGTGGGCACGATCTCTTCGGCGCTGACGATGAGGCGCTTGCAGGCGCGCGACATCTCGAAGGCAAAGCCGCTGATGCCCTCGATCTGGCAGTTGCCGTAGCGGTCGGCGCGGTGGACGTGGATGAGGCCCACGTCGAGGATGAGGGCTGGCAACAGGGCGGTGGGCTCGCCGGTGAAGGGGCACTCGACCACCTTGGCTGCGCTGTACTTGAGGGTATCGGTGCCGAGCATGGCCCGCACCGGGATGAAGGGCACACCCATGGACGTGGCCTTGAAGCGCCAGGTGATGCCGCCGTTGCTCCACTCAACGACTTTTTCGACGCGGCCGCTCTCTACCTCACGGCGGAGCGCCTTGGAGATGCCATACACTTCCAGGCCTATGTAGGTGATATCCAGCGTCTTGACCTGGTGCGCCGCCAGCCAGATATCTAGCTCAGTGACGCCCTGGCCGGCCACGCGCAGATCTTTGAACCCCTGGCGTGTCACTTCTCGTACCAGGGTCATGGGGCAGCGCACGGTGCCGTACAGCTCGGTGCCGATGTAGCAGCCGTCGTAGACAAAGCGGCGGACGGCCTCTTCCTCGGTCATCACCTTGTCGACTAGCTTGCGCGTCTTTTGCGTGCGGTTCCACTCGCGAAAGGCGTTCAGGTCCGGCGGCTGGATCAGCTCGCCGATGCCGGATTGGATGATGTTCAATTTGGTCTCCTTTCTTATGGGTGCCAGGTATCGGGTATCAGGTATCGGGCAATCCGGGTTTCCTGATACCTGCTCCCTGATACCCCATACCCGATTCCTGATTTCCTGCAAGCACGGCCGCCATGGCCAGCGACAAATACCGCGTCTCGGCCGAGTCGGCGCGGGAGCTGATGACGATGGGCGCACGAGCACCGACGACCAGGCCGGCCATGCGAGCGTGGGCAAAGTAGAGCAGGCCCTTGGCCACGATGTTGCCCGCCTCGACGTTAGGCACGATGAGGATGTCGGCCAGGCCGGCGATGGGTGAGTCGCTGCCCTCCAGTTCGGCGGTGTGGGGATCAATGGCCAGCTCCAGGCCGAGCGGCCCGTCGACGACCGCGCCTTCGACCCAGCCCTGCTCGGCCATCTTGGCCAACGCCAGGGCATCGATGCTGGCCGGAATTTTGGGGTGGACCGTCTCACTGGCGGCCAGGATGGCCACTCGGGGCTGTTCCACGCCAAAGAAGTGGGCCACGGCGACCACGTTGTTGATGATTTCCAGCTTCTGATACACATCGGGGTAGACCACCACCCCCGAGTCACTGAGGTAGATCAGCCGGTCCATGCCCGGCAGTTCGAAAATACCTACGTGGCTCAACAGTCCGCGGCCTCGGATGCCGATGTCGCGGTTGAGGGCTGCGCTCAACAGTTCGGCGGTCTTGATCTGGCCCTTGACCACAACGCGCACCTCGCCGTCGCGGGCCAGGCGCACCACCCGCCGCGCCGCCTGCAGGGGGTCCGGATCGTGGACGATTTCGGTGCCGCTCAGATCGACGCCGGTCTGGGCGGCATAGGCTTCGATGGCGGGCCAGTCGCCCACGAGCGTGGCGGCGACCATGCCCTCGCGCTGGGCCTGGTCCACGGCCTTGAGCACCTCCGGGTCGTGGGCGGCGGCCACGGCGATGGGCACGGGGCCGGCTTGTTGGGCGATGGTTGTCAGTTCGTCAAAGGTCGTGATGTTCATAGGTCGGTTCTGTTTGGGTCTCGGGAACCAGGTATCGGGTATCAGGGATTCCCTGATTCCTGATCCCTGGTACCTGATACCCGATCTCCGGTACCCGATTCCAGATACCGGATCGCCGTTTCGGCCAACAAGGCCACGCCCAAGGGCAGGCAGCGCTCATCTATGTCAAAATGGGGGTGGTGATGCAGCCGCTTCGGCTCGCCGGGCGTGGCGCCGCCCAGCCAGAAGAAGCAGCCAGGCACCTCGCGGGCAAAGTAGCTGAAATCTTCGCCGCCCATCTCCAATGGCGACTCGCGGACATTCTCGGCGCCCAGCAGATCGGCGCCCACCTGGCGCACTAGGCCGGTCATGGCTGGATCGTTGACAATGGGGATGTAGCCGGGGATGACAGTCAGTTCGAAATCGCCGCCGAGCGCCCGGGCTACGCCGCAGGCCCGTTCCATCTCGGCGATGAGCTGCTCTCGCGTCTCCGGCTCAAAGGTTCGGATGGTGCCGGTCATGGTCACCTCACCGGCGATGATGTTGTCCTTGGTCCCGCCCTGGATGGTGCCGACGCTGAGCACCTTGCCTTGCGTCGGGTCCAGCCGCCGGGAAACGACCGTCTGCAGGGCGCTGATCACCTGGGCGGAGAGGGTGATGGCGTCGAATCCACGCTGAGGGAAGGCGCCGTGGGCCTCCTGGCCCTTGATCACCAGTTTGAACTTGTCGGGATAGGCGGTCATCGTGCCGTCGCGCACGCCGATGGCGCCCACCGACACATCGGCCCACACGTGGAGGCCGATGACGGCATCCACGCCGTCCATAACGCCTTCGCCCACCATGCGCATTCCACCGCTCTTGGCTTCGTCATCCTGCATCTCTTCGGCGGGCTGAAGGAGGAAGCGCACCCGGCCCGGCAGGCGCCCCGCTTCTGCTTCTTCGGCCAGGAGCTGGGCCGCGCCCAGCAGGCAGGCTACGTGGACATCGTGGCCGCAGGCGTGCATGACGCCCGGCACCTTCGAGGCATACTCGACCTCGTTCTCCTCCTGGATAGGCAGGGCGTCCATGTCGGCGCGGAGGGCGATGCACGGACCACTGCCTGTTTCGGCTCCCAAGTCTCCCACCAAGCCTGTTTTCGCCACGCCGGTGCGCACAGCTATGCCCAATTCGGCCAGCCGTTCGCCGGCCAATTGGGCCGTGCGGTGTTCTTGGAAGCCCAGCTCCGGATGGCGGTGAATATCGCGGCGCAAGGTGACTAGTGCCTCGTGCAATTCTTGGGCTCGTTTCAACATTGAGCGCTCCTTGTCTGTGGCTTGGGCCTATTATAACATGGCATCTGCTGGGGCGCAAGAGCGAGACTCTGGGGTAAATCAGGGCAAGTCGATCGGCGAACGAAACATAGTTGGCTCCGCCGAAAAAAGTCTTTTCAGCGGGAAGAAGGGGGTGTATGTGCGCGCAAAGCACGCACACAACATACAGGACTCGTTTTCTTTCGACTGCCCTCTTTTCAGGACAGGCATAGTCCGATTTGAGAATTGCGGCAGTCCCCCTCTTGGGTGTTGGTGACGCGGGAGAGGGCTGATCGGCGCTCCCGCAAATCCCACCAACACTTAACAGGGGCGCTATCAGAGTTGCTGAGAGCGGGAGAGCGCGCGTTGACAAATCGGCGTGCCCGTGCTATAGTAGGGCATGTGAAATAGAGGGTCCTTCGATCAGCTAACTCATTGAGGGAGGTTCACCTGATGTGGACCTTGCGTCCACTTCTCGAAGCCGGTCTCTGACTTGATACTTCTCCGCTAAAAGCGGTGTTCGCTGCCGCACGTTGTTCCTGCGTTTTTCCCGTTCTTACAATTCGGTAGTGCCCTTGCCAAGTGTTGGTTGGCGAACTCGGCGCTTTTTCACCGTCAAGGCGCAAAGGTCGACAAGTTTGAGCTTTGTTGGGCGTCTTGGTGGTGAATCGTGGGCGACAGCCGTCAGCAACCTCGGGGTGATCTGCCATTCGGAAACACGAATACGCAGGTGAGTGAATCTGCTCATCTGCCCATATGTTTGTTGGAGGAAAATCATGATTCGACCCAAACTGGAGTTTCTATCGTCCGAGACCGTGGGGCGCGCCCTCGACGAGGCCTACGAACTGTTGCTCGACCCTGGTGTGCGCGTTCACTACGATGAGGCGCTGAAGCTGCTGGCCGACCACGGCGCCGCCGTGGATTTCGAAACCCACGTGGCCAAGATCCCGCGCGACCTGGCCGAGCGGTGCGTGGCGACCGCCCCCAGCGAGTTCCATCTCTATGATTTCGACGGCGAGCCGACCGTGCACTATGGCGGCGATGATGTTCACTTTGACCCTGGTTCGGCCGCCATCGAGATTGCCGACTATCACGCCGATCAGTCGCGCACGCCGGTGACCGCCGACTGCGAGAATTTCGTGCGGCTGGCCGAAATGCTGCCGCAGATTGATGCTTTGGCCACCTCCATCGTCTGCGGCGACGTGCCGCAGGGGATGTCTGACTGGTATCGGCTCTACCTGCTGTTGCTCCATGGCCGCAAGCCGATTGTGACCGGCGCCTTTGCCATCGAAACATTCTCGATCATGCACGAACTGCTGGTGACGGTGGCCGGCAGCGCCGAGGCCTTGGCCGAAAAGCCGAGGGCTGTGTTCGACGTCTGCCCCTCGCCTCCGCTGCTGTGGAGCGACATCACCTGCGCCAACCTGATCGACGCCGCCCGCACCGGCACGCCCGCCGAGTTGGTCTCGATGCCGCTCATGGGCGCCACCGGCCCGGCGACCGTCATCGGCTCGGCGGTGCAGCACGCCGCCGAGTGCCTGAGCGGCATCACGATCCACCAGCTGGCCAAGCCAGGTAGTCCCATCGTCTGGGGCGGCTCGCCGGCCTCGTTCGACATGCGCACCGGCACGACGCCGATGGGCTCCATCGCCACCATGATGCTCGACTGCACGTATGCCCAGATTGGCAAAGCTATCAAGCCGGGTGGTCTGCCGACTCATGCCTACCTGGGTATGGCCGATACCAAGATCGTTGACGCCCAGACGGGTCTGGAGTCGGCTTCTGGCGCGATCCTCGGGGCGCTGACTGGCGTCAACATGATGTCCGGGCCGGGCATGATGGATTTCGAGAGCTGCTTCAGCCTGGAAAAGTTGGTCATCGACGCCGA
>JASFTJ010000100.1:0-7314 GCA_050053615.1 Anaerolineae bacterium
CATCAGTCTGGTGATTATGAGCCTTCTGGGGCTGGCCATGCCCTGGGCGATTCAGAACCTTGTAGATCTGGTCGTCGTCGGCCAGGATTTCGCCCAGCTCAATCGCATCGCCTTGACGCTAACCGGCATTTTTGCTCTGCGCTCAGCCTTTGGCTTCGTCCAGACCTATCTCATCGCTTGGGTTGGGGAGCGAGTGGTCGCTGACCTACGCCGGGAGATCTATGAGCACCTGCTTGCGCTATCCCTTGGTTTTTTCGCGGGGCAGCGCGTGGGCGAGATCGTCTCGCGGCTGAGCAATGACGTGCAAGTCATCCAGAACGCTGTCACAAGCAACATCGTGGTGCTGCTACAACAGTTCGTTACCGCCGCAGGGGTGATCGTCGTCGTGGGGGTGATGAACTGGCGCCTGACCCTGCTCATGGCCGTGGCCATGCCCGGAATGGTGCTGATCACACGGCTCATGGGTCGCCGCATCCGCAAGGTCGCCAAGCTGGTACAGGATACGTTGGCCGAAGCGTCGGCCGTGGTAGAAGAGACAGTGGGCGGCATCCGCATCGTCAAGTCCTTTGCCCGCGAAGATCACGAGATAGGGCGCTTTGGCCAGAAAGTGGATACCCTTTTCGAGATGGCCATGCGTCGCGCACGCATCTATGCCACGTTGGGACCACTTATCTCTCTCCTGATGTACGGCAGCCTGATCCTGGTTCTGTGGATGGGTGGACAGGAGGTGTTGCGGGGACGGCTCACACCGGGCCAGCTCATCGCCTTCCTCTTCTATGCAGCTATGCTCACTGGGCCGCTGGGCAGTTTCGCCGGGCTGTACGGTCAGATTCAGGCGGCGCTAGGCGCCACTGAGCGCATCTTTGAAATGCTGGATACTCGTCCCGAGATTATGGATGACGCCGGTGCTGAACCCTTGCCGCCCATCGTGGGGCATGTGGTCTTTCACGACGTCAATTTTGACTACGACCCTCGCCAACCAGTGCTGCACCACGTGACGCTAGAGGCCAAGCCGGGAGCAGTCGTTGCCCTGGTTGGACCCAGTGGCGTGGGCAAAACGACACTGGTGAATCTGATCCCGCGCTTCTACGATCCCAGTAGTGGGTCCATCATCATCGATGGCCATGACCTGCGTAAAGTGACACTCCGTTCGCTGCGTGATCAGATTGGCATTGTGCCCCAGGAGACACTGCTGTTCAGCGATACGGTCGCCGCCAACATCCGCTACGGCAAACTGGACGCTATTCAGGCCGAGATCGAGGCGGCGGCGCGGGCGGCCAATGCCCATGATTTTATCGTCAACGAGCTGCCCGACGGCTACGAAACGCAGGTCGGGGAACGGGGCATCAAGCTATCGGGTGGACAACGACAGCGGATCGCCATCGCCCGGGCGATCCTCAAGAATCCGCGCATCCTGATCCTGGACGAGGCCACGTCGGCGCTGGATACCGAGTCAGAGCAGTTGGTGCAAGAAGCGCTAGAGCGATTGATGCATCCAGACGAAGGCGAGATGGGTCGCACCACCTTTATCATCGCTCATCGCCTGTCCACCATCACCAACGCCGATTGGATCGCGGTGCTCCACGATGGACGCGTAGTCGAGCAGGGCGCGCACGAGCAGCTGCTGGCCCAGGAGAACAGCCTGTACCGCTACTACCACACTTTACAGTTCCAATGGGATGAAGAAAAGCTGTCGACCAAGAGGGAAGAGTTGGTCCGTCCTACGTCGGAAGAGGCTGGGTGGGTTGACTTGGCGTTCCCGTTTCTCTCCTCCTCTGGAGGCTCTGGCATCCTAGGCGAGGAGAAGGAAGAATGAAAGAGACGCAAGGGATCGCCGATGGTTGCTGGCCGGTTGAGCACTAGGCAATGACCTCACTTTCGCTGCGGATCGTTGACCTATTCAATGCCCTTGCCGCTCGGTACTACCGGCGCAAGTACGGCGCGTCCGCCCGTCAGCTCGGCCGACTCCCCCACAACGATGAGAGTGGCCGACGGGGCTTTATCATACTCGAGATCGATGGGCTGGCCTACACCTATTTGCGGCAGGCCATAAGGGGAGGCTACATGCCCTACCTGGCCCGCCTCATCTTGGGGCGCAAACTGCGGCTGGCGCGTTGGCGCTGTGGCCTGCCCAGCACGACGCCCGCATCTCAAGCAGGCATCCTCTACGGGAACAACTGGGACATCCCTGGTTTCCGCTGGTACGATAAAGAGACTCAGAGCACTGTCACGTCCAAGCTGCCCGCATCCGCTCGGGCCATCCAAGATCGCATTTCCATGGGCCGCATCGGTCTTTTGCGAGGAGGATCGAGCTACACCAACATGTTCGACGGCGACGCCCGTTTGTCGCTCTTTACCCTGGCCGCCCTTGGTCGCGATCGCCTCTTTGAGAATGTAAGAGGCTTAGGGTTCCTGATCCTGTTTGGTCTGAGCCCCTTGCGGCTACTCAAGGTGATCGGCTTGTCGCTGTGGACCTGGTTGGTGTATGTAATCAAGCGTTTCGCATCGTGGGCCAGAGTCAAACCCCGTGACTCCCACTTTACCTTCCTGGGCCCCCTCTTGGAAATCTTTAACAATATCATCTTTCGCGAGGTCACCACCTTCAGCGTGATGGTGGACATCTACCGGGGAATGCCAGCCATCTATGCCTGCTACACCGGCTATGACGAGATCGCCCATCACTTTGGCGCCGACAGTCGCGAGGCGTTTCGGGCGTTGCGCGGGCTGGATAGGCAGATCCGGCAGATTGACCGAATGCGCCAGCTCTACATGCAACGTGAATATGATCTATACATCCTCTCGGACCACGGCATGACCCGCTCCCTACCGTTTCGTCGGGCATACGGACAGACGCTGCAGGATTACATCGCAGGGCATACCGATCAGGGCATACAAGATGAGGTGACGAAACGGGAGAGCGAAGGCCTGCCGGAGTCGCGCATACGTTTCCTGCTGGACGAGATCCAAGCGTTGGAAGCCCGACCCCGCCATCCCTTGTCGGCTCGGCTGTTACGAGCCACGCGACGGCGTCTGGAGGAGCGTTTACTGGTAGAGGCAATAGCGGCAGAGTGGGACCTAAGCCGCCGAAGCGACATTGCCGTGCGCAACTCGGGATCGCTGTCGCATGTATATTTGAACGTCACCTCCCGTCCGATGGACCTGAGCGAAGTGGCGCTGCTCTACCCCTCGCTCCTAGGGGCACTGGTGAGCCATGAAGGGATCGGAATCGTGGCAGGCTGTGACGGCGAAGAGGTGGTGATCGCGGGACAGGCCGGTACATTGTGGATCGGTCCATCAGGGCAACGGTTGGTGGGGGAGAATCCACTAGCCAACCTGTTCGATCCAGACTGGGCGGCTGAGCAAGTGGCGCGGGTGGTGCGCTTTCCCCACGCCGGGGACCTGATCCTGCTCGGGGCCTGGGATGGAGAGCAGGTAATATGCTTCGAGGAGCAAGTCGCTTCACATGGTGGACTGGGCGGCCCGCAGGATTGGCCCTTCATCGCCTTTCCGCGATGGGAGCAGCTGTCGGCGCAAGAGATCGAGAACGCGGAAGAGGTGCACGTGCACTTGATGGGAAAGTATGGATTGGGCTCCAGATAATGTTCAACCGCACCCGCTGGCCCTACCGGCTTGGTCGGGAGCGTCCCCTCGCGATCGAACTCCACCCAGACCAAAAAGCGACTCCAAAGGGCTATTGGGGAATTCGAGTATCATCTCGATAACTTGGAAAAGCTGTGGGTAGTGCGCACTTTCAAAGGCACGCAGAGCGAGGCGTGCTTGGGGCATGGCGAAGCGCCTACTACAAACGTACCCCCGATTTGTTGAGATGCCACGAATTCAAAGCAGAAACGAGGTCAGGGAGGGGTAACACGGCAGAATCTGGGGTTGATAGCGGGCTTGAGTTTTGCTTCGAAAGCCCCTGAAGCCAGCTGTTTGTCTCCCCTGCAGAACAATGCTATAATCGGTGCACCGCAGTGGGGCACGACTCATATCCCCACAGGGCTGTTTCGATCTACTGACAGTGGAGCCTGCCGATGGCGGGTTCGTCAACCACACAACGATGGGGGTTGCGCGTGACAAAAGGTCGTCGTGCGGTAGCGCGATTATTGTTCTTTGCCGCGCTATTTCTAGTTTTTCTGGGTCAGTTCTACTTTTTTCGCCGCCGAGACTACCTCTGGGATGGCGTTGCATTCCACGTGCTGGCGGTGCTTTGTTTTGCCCTGGCCTGGCGCCAGGCCAGGGCGAGGCCCGAGTCTCATCCTCGCCGGAAGCTGTTCTCCTTGGGGCTGCGCGAACACCCGGTTCCGACGGCTCTCATGGTGCTGGGGGTGGCCCTCTCCGTCATCGCCACACTGCTGTCGCAGGGTCGAACCTCAAGCCAGTCGACGGGAGATGTGGTGGCTCTTTGGCTTGCAGGTGCTGGCGCAGTGGGATTGGCTGCACTGTGGCCGCCACGCCTACGCTGGGATTGGAAGGCTGGCTTGAGCAGTGTGAGTCGGGAAACCTGGCTGGAGATGACCATCATTGCTGCACTCACGGTGGTGGCCTTTATCCTGCGGGCCACAGCGCTGGACCGTGTGCCCTTTACCGTAGGCGGCGACGAAGCGTGGCACGGGCTGCTGGCCCGGCAGGTGCTCCACGGTGAGCTGCGGAATCCGTTTGTCATGGGCTACATGTCCATGCCTACCTTCTTCTACTGGCCGTTGCGCTGGTCTTTATGGTTGGTGGGAAATAGTGTTGTGGGTGCACGGTTCCCGGCTGTGCTGGTGGGCACGCTTACCGTGCCGGTCCTGTACCTCTTTGCCCGCTCTCTGTGGGGACGACGGATAGCTTTCCTCGCTGCGGCCTTTCTCGCCACTTACGACTACCACATCCACTACAGCCGTCTGGTGGCCAACAACGTATGGGACCCGGTGTTTGTCTTGTTGACCCTGTGGGCGCTGGATCGGGGGCTGCATGCAGAGCGCTTTGGCAAGGCTCCCTGGCCTGCGCAGTCCCCCGCTTCGCCAGTCCCCTTTGGGGATGTGCCGGGGAAGTGTAGCAGGACAGGCCCGCATCCAGGGGACCGCCAGGACAGGCAGGGGAGCCGTCCAGCGAGGGAGCAGGACAAGAAACCTTCTCTCCGTCTGTTTCTGTTGGCTGGGCTGGTCATGGGGCTAAGCTTTTACTTTTACACCGGGGCGCGGCTGTTGCCGTGGTTGGTCATCGTCTATGTGACCTTTGTCTGGCTCAGACGGCAAAGGCCGGTGGAGCATCTGGGCGTTCGGCTGGTCGCGTTCGTCCTGGCTTTCCTCGTGCTGGCTGGACCGATGCTCAGTTACGCGCTGTCGCATCTCGACGAGTGGAACGCCCGCATCAATCAGGTGGGCATCCTCCAGTCGGGATGGCTGGAACGGGAACCGGGGTTGACTGGCAAGAGCACGCCGCAGATCTTGGCCGAGCAGTTCCTGCGGGCGGCAGGGGCTTTCCACGTGTTCCCCGATCGCACGGTGTGGTACGGCGCCGATCGCCCCCTGCTGGGGTTCCTGGCCGGGGCCTTTGCCGTGTTGGGCATGGCTTGGGCCGTGGTTCACTGGCGGGAGCGACGTCACTTCTTGGTCTTGCTATGGTTCTGGTCGGTCATCATTACCGGAGGGATGCTGACCGAGAGCCCGCCCTCCAGCCAACGGCTGGTCATCGCCATCCCGGCGGCGGCGCTGTTGGTGGCCATCGGTCTGGACCAGACGGTGAGGCTAGCCCGGCGGCTCTTGGAGCCAAGGTGGAAACAGTGGGAGGGTGCGGTGCTCGGGCTGCTCGTTTTGATCTTGGCCGTGAGCAGCGTGCGCTTCTATTTTGTCAAGTTTACCCCGTCGCGGCGCTACGGCAGCGCCAATGGCGAGACGGCGACGATGATCGGTCACTATTTGCGCGACCTGGACGGGAGCTATCGAGCCTACTTTTTTGGGGCGCCGCGCATCTACTGGAGTTTCGGCACGATGAGCTTTCTGGCGCCCGATGTGCCGGGGCAGGATGTGGTCGAACCGCTCACGGCCCCACCTGATTTCGCGCACGAAGCGGATGAGGAGCACGGTGTCGTGTGTATATTCCTGCCGGAGCGGGCCGGAGAGCTGGCCTGGGTGCAGCAAGCCTTCCCCGACGGCCGTCTCCGCGAGTTCTACGATGCAAGCGACAGACTCAGGTTTGTGGCCTACAGAGCGCCGTAGCGTCGGACCGGTCAAAGAACGAAAGCGGCGGAGGAAAATCCCCCGCCGCGAGTGGTCTGGTCATCGAGTCTTGCGAGCTATGGCGTGGTGGGCGCTTCCTCTTGGGTCTTTTCCGCCCTCTCTATTCCCCTGCGCGCCCGCCACCAGAGTACCAGCAGCCCCGAGGCCGCAGCCAGGGCCAACGTCAGATCAAAGACCTGCGCCAGCCGCCAAAAACCCACATAGATCGCTTCGTCGCCGCGGGTGGACTCTAGGAAAAATTGCCCGCTGAAGTAGAAAAGATTGAACATCAGGAAGGCGGCGCCGGAGAAGAGCCACCGCTTCCGCAGCAGCCAGAAGGAGACGAACAGGATTAGCGCAAAGCCCAAGCCCACTGCCTGTGTGGCAAAGCGCGGCGCCTCCACGCCGTAGAGATCGGGTAGGATGGCATAACCAAAGCCTTCTCCCAGGATGCCGTAGGCGCAGCCGCCCATGAGGCAGGCCCCCCAGCCGAAAGCGATGCCTAGGGCCAGGCCAGGGGTCACCACATCGGCCAACCTCAATGTGTGGGAAAGGATGCCACCTTGTCCCACCCGCCGGCGTTGGAGCCGGGCAAATAGAGCCATAACCAGCAGGCCACCCAGGAATGCGCCGTGGAAGGCCAGGCCGCCCTCCCAGATGCGTATCACCCGACCCCACTCCTCTCGAAAGACGCTCCAATTGGCCAACACGTAGCCGATCCGTCCGCCAAGGATGCCGCCGATCACGGTCCACAGCCCCAGGTCCAGGGCCGTTTGGCCATCTTGGAGCAATCGTTTCCCCTCAACGTAGGTGAGCACCAATCCGAGGATCAACCCCACATCCAGCAAGACGGTGTAGGTGGGGATGTTCAGTTTACCGATCGTAAAGAGCGTTGGGTGCATAACTGCTCCTGAGCAAACCTCTGAAACCCCGTCACTTTTGTAGTTCCTCGACGATGCGCATGTAGCGGTCGGCCAGCTCTTGGGCTTCGTTGTCAGTCTGCGCTTCGGCGTGAATATGGAACTTGGGGCGATCGGGATCGGGCAGGATCAGCACCCATTCCGCGTCGCCCAGCATGATCTTGATGCCATCAATCAGATCGGCGCGGCGA
>JASFTJ010000101.1:0-7299 GCA_050053615.1 Anaerolineae bacterium
GGCTCCAGATTGACATCTGCCGGACCGCCTACCTGATCGGACGCTTGATGAACTGTGGCAAAACAAGCCAAGACGTGAGGATCTTCCAAGCTTTGTACGCTGTGCATCACCTCCTCCCTCCCAACTTTCTTGCTTTCCGTCGGTACTCCCCACCACGGGCCCGCGGGCAGCCGGCTCGACCACGACTCCACGACCTCCATCGACGTCTAGCACGGAGGTTCAGCCTGGTAGAAACAATGAATGAGGCAATTATAACATAAGAGTGTCTATGGTGCAACCCTCACATTCATTCATCTAAACTGTTAGCGAGATGGTATCATTCCTTCAAGTGAAGCTCCCCGGCCACAAGCCGGGGCTTCTAGGAGAAGCATAGTTGCTGGGGAATCGTTTCTTCGACTTGACGATACTGAATGTACCGCCGTATCACATCGGCAGTCACAGCATCGCCCACTGTTCGGGCGAAATGGCCCACTTGCCAGAAGTGTCCACCCTACATCTCACGCTTCACACCGGGATATTCGCGGGAGATGATGCTGGCCGAGATGCCTTTGCACTTACACTACTCGGGCTATCGATTCCCGCACTGGAAGCGGATTCATTTGACACGGTCCCCATCTGATTTTGATCTCACGCAGGTTCCAGCGGGGGCTTTGACGACTGGGGGGACAGCCCTCTGCAAGCTACTTCTCGGCCCGTCGTAAGCCTCGGAGGAATTGCCCAATGTGTTCATTCTGACGCTCCAATCAAGCTAGAGTAGAATACCCTGGGCCAGCAGCGCCAGCGACTCCAGGAACCCGACGCTAGCGCACTATTTCGTGCCCCCCCTGCCCCTCTCCTCAGGCCAAGCATAGTGCGCCGGATCGCGTTCGAACTCCTCACGACACAGCCGACAGCAGACATAGTACAATTCACCTTCGTATTCGACCGCAGCCTCGGCCTGATGGCGACGAAACCAGTTGCCGCAGACAGGATCTTGCAGTAATGCAGAGCCTCCTTTGGCAGCATGGTCGGAGTCGATGCAAGCCTCCGACCCGACCACGTCCACACAGAACTCAAGGCCGCTCAGCACCAGGACTGCGACCAACTCTGCATCCATATCTGCATCTGCTGACGGCGTCAGCACCGGCCTGATCACCGTCCGTCCGCCGCGCTGGTAGAGGGTGATCAGCCCCACCGGCTGCTGCCGGGCATGAGACCCATAGATCATGAACACGCTATACTCTGGATTCTCGTTTGCGCTCACCGACCCAGTGGCTGAACGCAGGCTGAACGTCCGCTGGACCGCAAACCCGTGCTGCTCCAGAGCGGCGACGATCCGGCTCTCGATCTGTTCAAAGGGCTGTTCAGTCGTAATCACATATTCCATTGCTGGCTCTTCTGCTTCCAGTATAATGCAGCAACAACGGCGGTAGCCAGCGCCCTTTGACCCAATCGGCCCCAGGCAAAACGGCGTACTTGCTGATGGATCGGGAATAGGCCAAATGGCCCATGCAGCCCCAAATTGACGGCACTGGGTGGCTGTGGTAAGATTAGGTCAAACCACGGACCCCGGGCAGATTCGCGTCCTTGGGTCTCTCAGAGGCAAGGAATGATCA
Source organism: Anaerolineae bacterium (assembly GCA_050053615.1). Lineage (GTDB taxonomy): Bacteria > Chloroflexota > Anaerolineae > JAAYZQ01 > JAAYZQ01 > JASFTJ01. The sequence goes on from JASFTJ010000101.1 coordinate 1,596, forward strand.
ACACACAACCGATCCGTCTCGTCTTGGCAGACGACCATGCCGTGGTACGCAAAGGCATCCGTGAGTTCCTCGAAGAAGAAACGGGAGAACCCCGCATCGAGGTTGTAGCCGAGGCCGCTGACGGCGATGAGGCTATCGCCCTGGTAGCCGAGCACCAACCCGATGTGGCCGTGCTTGACATCCAAATGCCCAGCATGACCGGCATCGAGGCCACACGCCGCATCAAGGCTGACCATCCCGATGTACGAGTGTTGGTTCTGACCGCTTACGATGACGATCCGTACATCTTTGCCCTGCTCCAAGCCGGGGCCAGTGGCTACGTTCTCAAGACAGCTGATTCGAGCGAGCTAGTCCACGCGGTGCGAACAGTGCACCGGGGTGAATCGGCCCTCAACCCCATTGTGGCCCAGAAGGTGGTTCAGCAGTTGACCTCGAGCCGTCCACTCGACGCCCAAGCCACCATCGAGGCGCTGACGGATCGCGAAATCGAGGTGTTGCGCTTGGTAGCCAAGGGCATGACTAACAAGGCTGTCGGCCAACAGCTGGGCATCAGCGACCGGACCGTGCAAGGGCACCTGGCCAACATTTATGGCAAGCTGCACGTCAACAGCCGCACCGAAGCAGTGACCAAAGCGCTCAAGCAGGGCTGGATCGTGATTGAGTAACCGGCTCTGGCTCATCGACAACACTCGATCGGAAGCAAGAATGGGACATGGGCTTCACGGATTCACGCACGGACGCTCCAGTGTTTTCCCGTGAACTCTGAGCCTACATCCAGAAGGGTTTGTCAAATCCATCAGGTAGTTGGAGATTGAGTATTGGGGAGACTTGCCTTTCATATTCGGGGCTTGAGAGCCCAGATTGTGCTGTGGACAGTGCTACCGCTGACCCTAGTGCTCATCGGCGTGGCCTTTACCGGTATCTACAGCCATGAACGGGCCATGCAGGCGCTGGTCGAACAGCGCGACCGGGCGCTGGCGACGGTCAGCGCCAATCGGATCAGCGACCTACTGCACAAACGAGCCTCGGCGCTGAAGGTACTGGCCGCCGAGCAAGCTTTTCACCACCGCGATGCCGAAGCGCAGCGCGTCCTGTTAGGTCAGGCCGGCGACCTGGATGGGTTGTTCGCCGGCGCCGTAGCCCTGTTGGATGAGACGGGCAATCCTCTGCCACAGGGGATGAGCTCTGCAACATCGACCCCAGACGAACACGTCCTCGAGCTCGTTCGCACGGTCATGGCCCGCCAGGACACCGCCTTCAGCCCACTCTTTGCTGCTTCGCAGAGAAACGATACCCTGTTGATGGGCGTTCCCGTCTACGACAAAACGGGGACGACCTACGGCGTGTTAGCTGCTCTGGTGTCGGTGGATGGACTGGAGCTGGAATCGATCTTGGGTCAGGTGCAAGTCGGTCAGCACGGAGCCGCCTACTTGGTGGGCGGCGACGGTCAGATCCTGGCCCGCGCCCCCCTCGAGCAGGCGCGGACCAGCCTGGCGGGACATACCGGTCTCGACGCAGCCCTTCAGGATGTGCAACCGGGCGCGACCTTGTGTCGGGCCCCCGATGGCGAGCGGATGACACTGGCCTATGCCCCGGTCGATTATGGTGGCCTGCGCTGGCGCGTGCTGATCGAGGAACCGTGGCGCGAGGTCATCGGCCCGGTGCTGCGCTACTCCCAGTTTGTGCCCCTGGTTGCGGCTTTGGCCGTTGTCGTCTCGTTACTCACCCTGTACTATGGCGTGCGAGCCATCGTCCGGCCTCTCCAGACTCTGGGCGAGAGGGCAGAGCGCGTGGCATGGGGGGACTTTGAGGCCACAGGCGCACCTGTCGGCGGTGTAGAGGAGATCGAAGATTTGCGTCGCACCCTGGATCAGATGGCCCGACGCATCCAGAACTACCAGCGCGGGATGCACGACTATATCGCCGCCATCACCCAAGCTCAGGAGGAGGAGCGAAAGCGGCTGGCCCGCGAGCTCCATGACGACACAGCTCAAGCTTTGATCGCTCTGGGCCAGCAGGTCGAGATGTCTCAGAAGCTACTGAGCAAAGACCCTGAGCGAGCTGCTCAGAAACTGGCAGAGGTACGGACCCTACTGGCCCAAACCGGAGAGAGCGTGCGACGTTTCAGCCGCGACTTGCGCCCCATCTACCTAGAGGACCTGGGCTTCATCCCCGCGTTAGAGATGTTGGCTCGCTCTGAGAGTCCCGACCTCAAAATCCACTTCTCCGCGTTTGGCCCTATGCGCCGCTTGGCACCCAACCTGGAACTGACCGCCTATCGCATCGTGCAAGAGGCATTGAATAACGTGATCCAGCACGCCGGGGCCAGGCACGCCTGGGTTGAGGTCCACTTCGAAGCCAAGGACTTGATTGTCTCTGTACGAGATGACGGCCAAGGCTTCGAGGCCCCAGACCTGCCCGACGCCCTGGCCCGCCAGGGGCACTTTGGCCTGATGGGCATCCAGGAACGGGCGTTGCTCCACGGGGGCAACTTGACGATCCACTCGACGCCGGGCGAAGGGACAGAGATCATGGTACATCTGCCCTATGTTCCTCCCAAGTGACCCCACGCCCAACAGCCTAGCCGACACCTGGGCCAATGTGATACCTGTGCAGAACACTGGACCCCGTCTCGTGGGCAAAAGACCCCGCAGGAATCTGTGGCCTCTACAGCAACTGCGCCAGGAGCATCGTGGCAAAGGCAAGATAGACCAGATACCCCAGCGTGTCGGTGGCGGTGGTGACCAGGATAGGAGAAGCCAGGGCCGGGTCGATCTTGGCGACCTGCATCCCCAGCGGCACTACGACCCCGGCGACCGCTGCACAGCCCATGTTCAGGAAAGTGGCGAGCCCGACGATCAGGCCCAGTATCGGTGTCCCCTTCCACAACAAGGCGATGCAAGCGACCAGAGTACCCACTGCCAGACCGTTGGCCAGACCGATTACAATCTCGCGCGCTAGGGTGCGGCAGACATCGCGCGGCACAAGCTCGCCCAAAGCCAATCCACGCACCGTGACCGTCAGGGTCTGGGTGGCAGCATTGCCGCTAACCCCAGCAACGATGGGAAAGAATGCTGCAAGCACAGCCACTCGGGCGATGGTTGTCTCGAACATGTTGAGCACTGCCACCGAAGCCATCGCCGTGCCGAGATTGAGTACCAGCCAGGGCAGACGCGTGCGCAGGGCGACAAGGGCCGGGGCATCGGTCGGCTGCTCTTCCGGCACACCGCCGAGGCGATAAATATCCTCGGTCGCCTCCTCCTCCAGCACCTCCACCAGATCGTCATGGGTGATCAGGCCCAGCAGGCGCCCTACTCTGTCGACCACTGGCAAGGCCAGCAGGTCGTAGCGCGACATCAACTGAGCCGCCTCCTCCTGGTCGGCGTCGGCTCGGATGCGGATGACATCAGGGTCCATGATCTCGGCGACACGGGTCAAGGGCGGCGCAACGATCAGTTGACGCAGAGAGACCACGCCCACCAACCGATTGTTCCGATCCACTGCAAACAAATAGTACACGGTCTCCGAGTCCGGGGCGATGGCCCGTAGATGTGCAAGAGCCTGTTCCACCGTCATATCCCGACGGAGTACGACTTCAGCAGCGGTCATCTGCCCGCCGGCGCTGTCGTCAGGATAAACCAGGAGCGGACGGACCTCCTCCGGCTCCTCCATCACGGCCAAGGCCTCGGCTGCGTGCTCCGGCGGGATGTCTCCCAGCAGGTCGGCTGCCTCATCGGGTTCCATCTCGTCGAGGATGCGGGCCAGGTCCTCCGGTTCCAGCCGCAGGGCGACCTCCAAGGCTTCTTCGTCCTCCAGTTCCTCTAGGACATCGGCCGAAGCCTGGACGTCGAGACGCGGTAGGAGCTGATCCTGGGTCTCGGGAGAAAGCTCGCCAAAGACGTCGGCTTGGTCCGGTGGACGAAGCCCTTGGACCAACGCGACGGCTCGATCCCAGTTCTCTTGAGCCAATGCTTGCTTGACTTGGCTTAAAACGGCATCAATGTCCGCCTGATTCATGGGCTCTTTCCTCCCGATGGCGACTCTTTCTGTTCAGGAGCTCGGCAGTGGGGGATGTGGGCCACGCCCCAATAGCTCTCAGAACAGAGTCCGCTGAAAGAAGCATTGAACTCAATGGTACTTGGTATCGCAGACTAAATGGCTCGTGCGCTTGACACCATGCCAGTAGTCTACTTGATGTTTCAATGGATCGCAAACTTTGCCACCCTGGCGGATTCATTCGGCAAGCGCCCTCCCCGCTCCCTGCGGTCGCAGGAGGGATCCTTCTACACTACTTGCGAGTTGCTTGGTCATTGTGATATAATGACTGCCCTGAAAAGCGGAGCCACTCATACTAATTGCCGAATGAATCATCATGAATCAGAGAGCACCCGCTGGTCGAGTAGGCCAAGGCCGTATCGAAACCGAGGGCACAAAAACGTACAGGAACGCTTGGTCTCGATACGCTGCTCACTATTTGCTCGCAGCTACTCAACCGGCGCTTGACTTCTGACTCGCAGTGTTTGGATGAACAGTTGATTTTAGTCTAGGCTGGAGGAGAGCTGAGTAGCAAAGCGCGGGATGACGGAAGCAGAGGGCCAGCGGTAGGAGCATCAGGCCCGGCATTCCCCTGGAAGAGAGCAAGCGTACATTCTTGACCGTTTCTATCGCGGCGCCTGGCCGATTCCTTGGCGCGCCCACCAGCCCATGAGGCTTGACAAAGGAGACGCAACACATGGAACCTGAACGCACCACCCCTTCCGGAGCCCAGCCGCTCCGGGAGGTTGCGGTCCACCTCCACGCCGACGACCACGTGGCCATCGCCAAGACCAACCTGACGGCGGGAACCACCTTGGTCGTGGATGCTCCATCAAAGGCGGATTCGCCGTCGGGCGCCTTTCGCCTCGGCACAACGCCAGTTTCAGATCCTGGAGAGCTGATCACGGTGCGCCAGTTTGTCCCCTCTGGCCACAAGGTGGCCGTGCGCGAGCTCGCCGCCGGTCAACCGGTGCGCCGCTACGGTCAGGTGATTGGTCTGGCCAACCGCCCCATCAAGCCGGGCGAACACGTGCACACCCACAACCTCAGCGCCGAGGACTTTGCCCGGCGGCCCGAGTTTGGTGTGGACGTGCAGCGGGTCAGCTATGTCCCGGAGCCCGACCGTCGCACCTTCCTCGGCTACAAGCGTTCGGATGGACGGGTCGGCACACGCAACTATCTCGCCGTCATCTCGACGGTCAACTGCTCGGCACACGCCAGCCGCGAAATCGCTCGTCATTTCACATCTGAGCGTATGGCGACCTACCCCAACGTGGATGGCGTCATGGCCCTGACCCACCCCTTGGGCTGCCCCATCCACTACGAACTGCTGCGCCGCACCCTGGTTGGCATGGCCCGACACCCCAACATTGCTGCCTGCATCCTCGTCGGGCTGGGCTGCGAAACGACTCAGGTGGCCGATCTGATGAGAAGCCATGGGCTCCTCATCCAGGATCTGGGCGGCATCGCCCAGACGGTACGATCCGGCATTGCCGCCATCAAGGACTTGCTGCCGACCGCCAACGCCGTGCAGCGCACCTCCCAGCCGATCTCTGAATTGACATTGGCCCTGCAATGCGGCGGCAGCGACGCCTGGTCCGGCGTGTCGGCCAATCCGCTGGTGGGGCTCCTGGCCGACGAGATCGTGCGCCAAGGAGGCACGGTGGTC
>JASFTJ010000102.1:0-7236 GCA_050053615.1 Anaerolineae bacterium
TTTTGACTCGTTTGTGCATCGCAATGCTCATTCTGGGCCTGGACTTGACAGTCCAGGTGAAACCAATGTTGTGTCATGGAATTCTAAGCAGTGGTCATTTGGATAAAGTCCAGCTTAGGGTTCTGTAGGAGTAAATCTCAAAATATCGTTCACGGTTGGCACTCACAGAGGAGAAAGGAGATCCAGATGAGTGACCAAGGCAAACGATTTCTGGCTCTGACCGGCGTTTTTATGACGCTGGCCCTATTCATCATCCTGGGTGGGACGACTGTCGCAGCCCTGAATCCAAAAGACACCCTCGGCGCGAGCAGTACCCACGTGGGTCCGCGCCGCGCAGCAGCGGCTACCCTGACCGTGACCAGCACCGCCGATAGCGGCCCTGGCACTCTTCGCCAGGCTATGGACGATGCTGTCAGTGGCGACACGATCACCTTTGACACCAGCGTCTTTCCGCCCGGTAGTCCAGCGACCATCTACGTGACCAGTCAACTGCCGGGCCTGGCGGGCAATGTGACAGTTGACGCCAGCAACGCGGGCGTCATCGTGGACGGCTCGGGCACCCCGCCGGGCGACGACGCATTCTTTATCACCTCGAATGGCAACACCATCCAGGGTCTACAGATCGTCTACTTTGGCGGGGATGGGGTCGTCCTCAAGGATGGCGCGCAGAACAACACCATCGGCGGCGACCGAAGCGTGGGCGCCGGACCATGCGGCCAGGGGAACGTCATCAGCGGCAATAACCACGGGGTACGCATCGAAGGCAGCGGCACGACGAGCAACACTGTCAGCGGCAACTATATCGGCACCGATGTCAACGGCACCGCAGTGATCAGCAACACAGAGAGAGGGGTGTACATCCACAGCGGGGCCAGCTACAATCTCATCGGCGGGGACAGCGCCGCAGAGCGTAATGTCATCAGCGGCAATGGCGACCACGGCATTGACATCGTTGGCAGTTCTACGGTGAGCAATACTGTCAGCGGCAACTATATCGGCACCGATGCCAGCGGATCGGTTGCGATCCCCAGTACAGACCCGTTTGCCCGGGGGGTCTTTGTCAACGAATCGTCGCACAGCAAAATCGGCGGCACGGCTGTAGGAGAGAGAAATGTGATCGCCGGCGGAATCCATATCTACGGCACCGGCGCCGATGAGAATGTGGTCATTGGCAACTACATTGGCCTTGCTGCAGATGGCACGTCCGCCCTCGGCGGCGGCTGGAACGGTGTGGGGATCTCGGACGGGGCGGCCTACAACTGCATAGGGGGGAGCACGACTGCGGAGAGGAACGTGATCAGCGGCAACGACAGCGCTGGCGTATACCTCTGGAGCGGCGCCCACGACAATCAGATCATGGGTAACTATATCGGCACCGACGCCAGCGGCACGGCAGCCGTACCCAACCAGTATGATGGCGTGGGGATCACGGATGGATCTACCTTCAATGTCATCGGCGGGAGCAACCCGGGCCAAGGCAACCTGATCAGCGGCAATGGCCAGTATGGGGTGGGCATCCAGGACACTGGCACCATGAGCAACACCGTGAGCGGCAACACCATCGGCACGGACGTCCATGGCGCCGCCGCACTGGCCAACGCTGCTGGCGGGGTGAGCGTCGCCGACGGTGCCGAATACAACACCATCGGCGGGACAACGGTCGCCGAGCGCAATCTCATTAGCGGCAATGGCGAGGAGGGACCGCCTCCTCCTCGCCCCGGCGTCTGGATCTGGAACGCCCACCACAACAGCGTCACGGGCAACTATATCGGCACCGACGTCACCGGCAGCGCCAGCTTGCCCAACAAGCCCGGGGTGGCCGTCGCCGGCGACCACAACGACGTTGCCTACAATCTCATCAGCGGCAATGCCTGGGACGGCCTGTGGATCGGAGATGAAGTGATCACTGGCGTCACCGGCAACACGGTTCGGGGCAACCACATAGGCACCGATGCCGCAGGCCTGGCCTCTCTCGGAAATGATGGCGTGGGCGTCAGCATTTGGTACAGCGCTACCCAGACGGTCGTCGGCGGCAGCAATGCCACGCCGGGCGGGGCGTGCAGCGGCGACTGCAACGTCATCAGCGGCAACGAGGTCCATGGCATCCAGATCGAGGGCAGCGGCACCACGAGCAACACCGTCAGCGGCAACTATATCGGCACGGACATCAATGGCGCCGCCGCTCTGGGCAACGGCACCACTACGGGGAGCAACGGTTGGGGAATTCTGATCGATGGCTCGTCCGCCAATACCATCGGTGGGCTGACTGCCGCGGAGCGCAACCTGATCTCGGGCAACGGGGACTTGTTCTGCACCGCCCCCGAGAACGGCCCCCGCGCCGAGGGGGGCGGCATCAAGATCCTTGACGGCGCGGACGACAACGTGGTGCAGGGCAACTACATCGGCACCGACGTGCAGGGCACGGCGGCGCTGCCCAATGCGTTGGCTGGCGTGGAGGTCAACAATGCCACGGGCAATCTGATCGGCGGTTCCACCGAGGGCGCCCGCAATGTCATCTCGGGCAACAGTTGTGACGGCCCGCCGCCACCCAGAGCCGGTGTCCAGCTCCTGGGGGGCGGCAACACAGTGCAGAACAACTACATTGGCCCCGATGCCACGGGCACGGCTGCTTTCCCGGACCAGGGCAACGGCTGGTGGGGCTTGTGGGTGATCTCGTGGCACAATGTCATTCAGGATAATGTAATCTCTGGCAACACCTACGGTGGCATCGGCATCGACGGCAACCACAACACGATCAGCGGCAACCAGATCGGGACCGACGCTACGAGTCTGGCTCCCCTGGGCAATGGATCACAGGGCATCCGGTTTGTGGGCGACGGCAGCGACAATCTCGTGGGTGGAACCGACGCGGGCGAAGGGAACCTCATCGCCTACAACGGCGAGGCCGGGGTGCAAAACGACACGACTTGCATCCAGAACAGCATCAATCGCAACTCGATCCACGACAACGGCGGCCTGGGCATCGACAACGTCGACGGCGGCAACACCGAACTGCCCGCCCCGATCATCATGGCCTACGATCTGGCCGCCGGCACGGCCAGCGGCACGGCCTGCGACAACTGCACCGTGGAGCTCTTTTCCGATGAACACGGAGAGGGACGCTGGTTCGAGGACAGTACGACGGCCAACGCCAGTGGCGACTGGAGCCTCAGCAAGGGCAGCGCCTTCACCGGTCCCGAGTTGACTGCCACCGCCACCGACGCGGCAGGCAACACCAGCGAGTTCGGCCAGGACTGGCCGACCGACCCTCCTCCCCCACCGTTCATCGCTGTGCCGGTCTGTGGCGTCACCAACCAATCGCAGCCCAACTTTGCCGGGACGGCCCAGATGGGCAGCACAGTCAGGGTAGGCGCTGGTGGGACGGCATTGGGCGAGACGACGACCGACGACTGGAATCGCTGGGAACTGACGGCCGAGCAGGCGCTCTCTGATGCGACGCACCTTATCACCGCTACCGCCACAACGGTTTGGGGGACTTCTACTGAGGCCGAGTTGGATCTTGCTGTGGATTCGAGTCTCTGCTACGACCCGGTCGGCATCACCTTCACTCAGCAAGGGACGATCCAACGCCCACGGGACACAGATGGCTGCGCCGACCCAGACCATGACCTGCAGGTGAACCTATGGCCCAGTAGCCCAGTGACGATCGGCGTCCCCGTGCGCGTCGCCACGGCAACGGTCTATGTTGAGGTCAACTCGGTGCGATACGACCTGGCAGACCCAGACGAGGACGGGGTGTTCACAGGGACCTTTACCGCACCGGCCAGTGGCAGCTTTGTCATCCTGCTGGTTGTGGACTGTGGCGCCGGTCTGCAAACCATGCAAATTGGCTCTACCATTGACCCCGACGGCTATGTGTACGACGCGGCGCTGACCGCCAGTACTGGTGTGACACAGACGGTGGCGGGCGTGACCGTCACGCTCTATGTCTCGGACACGGTGCGGCACAGGTGGCTGGCGTGGGATGCGCCGTTATACGGACAGGACAACCCCCAAGAAACGGGGCAGGATGGATACTTTGCCTTCTTTACCCCGCCGGGTCGATACAGGTTGGTGGCAGATGGGCAGGCCCAAGGCTACGAGTTGTACGAGAGCCCGGTGCTGACTGTGATCGATGAGCCGATCCGGTACAATATACCCATTTGGCCCCTTCCTCAGCGCATCTACTTGCCGTTGATACTGCGCAACCACTTGGAGGAAGCAGAGTAGCCTTGGGAGGGGCCAAGCTCGTATTCAACCATGTTCCCTTCGGAGCAGAAGGGGGTGATGATTGCCGATCGACCATTTGTCGCCTTATTCTCGTCGCCGTGTCCGACGCAACTCCTTGAGGTCGCCATAGGCACGAATGGTCCCCTCTTCGAGGGCCCACAATCCGGTAGCAAAGCGCTCGATAAAGTAGCGATCGTGGACGATGGCCAGCACCGTGCCTTCGAAAGTGGCAATGGCTTGCTCAAAGCGCCCTCGCGAGGGGATATCCAAGTGGTTGATCGGCTCGTCAAGAACGAGAAAGTTGCAGCCCTGAGCCACGAGCCGAGCCAGCACCAACCGCGCCTGCTCGCCAAAGCTGAAACTGCCCACGGGCCGGAACACCTCGTGACCGCTGAACAGGAAGTAGTGGAGGAAGCTGCGGGCCTGGGTTTGGGTCAGGGGCGCCACGGCGCGGATGGCCTCGTAGGGCGTGCTTTCCGGGTCCAGCTCCTCCTGCTCCTGGGCATAGTAACCCAGTCTCACCCCCGCCCCTAGCCGCACGTGGCCCGTCAAGGGCTCCAGTTCGCCCAGGATCAGCCGGGCCAGCGTCGTCTTGCCCGAGCCGTTGGGACCGACCAGGGCGATGCGCTCGCCGGCGCGCAGGGTCAAGTTCACATCGCCGAACAGATCGTGGTCATCAAAGCCCATGGTCACGTCTTTGAGATGCAGCACGTCGCGGCCGCTGGTCGGCGTGTCGATGAACTCGAGTTTCATCTGCCACGAACGCTCCGGCTTGTCGATGCGCTCCTCCGAGTCGAGCAGCCGCTCCAAGCGGCGCTGCTGAACCACCGCCTTACGCGCGATCATTCTTGCGATCTTGCGCGGGCCAAAGTCGATGGTTCCCTGCTCGATCGACTTGGCATAGTTCTTCCTGGCGGCGAGGGTGCCTTTCAGGTGGGCGATGTATTCCTGCTGGTCCTTGTAGGCAGCCCAGTGCTTCTCCCGCTCTCGCTCCTTGGCCTCTGCGTAGTCGCTGTACGTGCCTGCATATTCGGTTACGGCGTGGGTCAGCGGGTCCAGTTCCAGAATGCCGCTCACCGTGCGATCCAGAAAGGTCCGGTCGTGTGAAACGATGAGTACCGCACCCTCAAAGTCTTGCAGGAACGCCTCCAGCCACTCCAGCGCTTCGATGTCCAAGTGATTGGTCGGCTCGTCGAGGAGGAGGAGATCCGGGTTGGGGAGGAGCAGCCGGGCCAGACCCAGCCGGGTTTTCTGCCCGCCGCTGAGGATGTCCACGGGCGTATTCTGATCGAGGCCTTGCCCGGCCTGTCCCCTGTGCCTGGCCGCACAGGACAGGCCGGCAGGCCGAGGGGAGGGACTCGAGGGGTCGTGCAGATCCAGACCGTCGAGCACAGCCTCCACCTGGGCCTCGATGCTGTAGCCGCCCAACCGTTCGAGGGCATCGAGGGCTTGGTCGTACTCATCCATCAGCCGATGTAATTCGTCGCCCTTGGCCGAGGCCATCTGGACCGACAGGGCCTGCAGATGGCTCTCGGCCTCAGTCCAGCCGGCGACCGCCGCTTTCATCACTTCGCCGACAGTCTGACCCGGTTCGTACTCCAGCGCCTGCGCGAGATAGCCCACGCGCACGTCCGCCGGGGAGAGCTGGGTGCTTCCGGTCTCGGGTTCAAGTTCGCCCAGAATGATCCTGAGCAGCGTCGTCTTGCCGCAGCCGTTAGGACCGATGAGGCCCAGTCGCTCCCCAGGATTGAGCGTGAAGGATACGCGGTTGAGCACAAGGGTATCGCCGAACGATTTTGATACGTTGCTAATCTGTAACATGATTGCACCCCCGTTGTCGCCGGGGCGCAGTCGGCCCACGATAGGGCGCAATGAGCACCCTGCTTCTCGTATGAAAAAGAAGGGCCGTGGGCGTCGAGTGCACCCACGGCTGAAAGAGCAACAAATAGACAGACTCTTACCAATCACACAATGCACTACAAACGCCGAGCTAGTGTGACTGGTTGTCGATCATCTGTTAGCCTCCTGTTAGAATTCGAAGGCATTATATCCGGAAAAAGAGGGTGTGTCAACTTTGGTTTCTGCTTCGGCAGTGTGTTTGGCAAGTGGGGGACAAGTATGCTACAATTGAGTTGAGGCTAGGCCATGAGTTTTATCTTTCGCTTGGAGGATTATCCTCGCTACCTGGAACGAGTGGGCAAGGCCACGTACATAGATGTGACCCGCCGCACCGACCCGGCACGCATCGGCCGCGTGTGGGGGAATCTGTACGCCGTGGTGCGAGCCTATGGCGCGCCCTGGATCGTCCAGATTTGGACCAAGGATGCTGCGGGAGCCCTGGCGCGGGGCGGTTCGGTGCTCCGCTGCTTGCGGCGATACGGTACGACCCTGACCGCCCAGGTGACCGTCACCGGTCTGAGCGGCACGATGTGGGAGCCCAAGGCGCCGGCCGAGCCCTTTGCTGGCGTCGCTGACCTCATCGCGCTGGCCGGTGGGTCAGACCACGTCAAGTGGCGCTATGATCCCATCATCCCCACCGTGCACCGGCTGTGCCGCTTTCGTTGGCTGGCCGAGCGGGCCGCGGCGTTGGGCGTCACCCGTTGCGTCATCAACTTTGTTGCCCCACCGGGCCGCTACAAACGGGTGGATCGTCGATTGGCCAGGGTGCTACCCGGCTGGGCCGATGGAATGCCCGGGTACGATGACCGTTGGCGCAGCGACACCGCCGCCCAGTTGGTCGAGTTGGCGGGCGAGTTCGGCTTGACGGTAGCTGCCTGTGCCGAGTCGGCAGGGTTGGTGGAACGGGTGCCGGGTCTACAAGCGGCGACCTGTGGCGACCACGACTGGTTTGTCACTCTCTCGGGTCGGGACCCTGGCCGCGCGCCGACGAGCGGCAGCCGTTCGGGTTGTGGTTGCGCCGCCTATTTCGATGTGGGACTGTACGGCCAGTGGCGGCGCTGCCACCAGTGTCTGTATTGCTATGCAGGCTAGGGGGCTCTACCTCGT
>JASFTJ010000103.1:0-7209 GCA_050053615.1 Anaerolineae bacterium
AAGCCAGCCAGCACCCCTGAAAGGGTAAAGCAGACCAGCTTGATGCGCTGGACATTCACACCCTGCGCTCCAGCTGCACCTACGTTGCCACCGCTGGCAAAGACGTGATTGCCAAACCGCGTGCGCACCAAGATGTACTGGAAAAGCAGTACCAGACCGAACCACCACAGTGCCGCCGTACGAAAATTGGCGCCTTTCACCGCATCAGCGATAAAACTCATGCGCCCATTAAAGATGTCATAGACGGGGATCTGTTCGATGGTCTGAAACATCTGCCCCCCTGAAAAGACCCAGGTCAGGCCACGGTAAATGAACATGGTGCTCAAGGTTGTGATAAAAGACGGAATCCGTGTCTGGTTCACGATGACGCCATTTAGGGCCCCCATCAAGCCCGGAATGAACAAAGCCAGGAACAGAGCCCAGAGAGGGTTGCCGCCTTCTACACTGTTGAGGCCATAAAGGAATCCCCCCATGGCCATGATGGGACCAACAGAGAGGTCAAACTCCCCAGAGATCATCAGCAGGGTGATGCCGATGGTGATTGTCCCCGTCAGCGTGGCCGCGTTGACAATGCCCGACAACGACCGCACCGTGAGGAAATTGGGGACGAACAAAGAGAAAAGGACAAAGACAATGACCAGGGTGATCAGTGGGCCCGCGATCGGCGACTCGGTGATCAGCCGACGGGTGGGTTGTAGCCGGGCTGCAAGTGCACTCATCGTTATCATGCCTCTCCGTTGGGCAGGGGCGGTTCCTTCAACCGCCCCTGCCCGTGGATGTAAGCTTGCTCAGCGGATGCTTACACGTGATCGAGTTTACCGATACTCACCAGCCAGCCGTTCCACGACGGCAACGTTGGCCGCTGTAACAAAGCCCGGGCCGGTGGGCGTGACCGGCAGGGCAGGGCTGATGCCATAGCGAATCTTGAGCATCAAGCTCTGCACTGCGCCGTAGCCCTGCAGGAAGGGCTGCTGGTCGATGCCGAACAGGGTCGTTCCGTCTTTGATGCGGGCGATGATCTCCGGACCCAGGTCGAACGTGCCGTGTTTGACATCACCCGGCTGCAAGCCGGCCGCGTCCATAAAGGCGTAGAAGGGAACCGCGCCATTCGGGCCGAGTGTCAAAAAGATATCGGTGTCGGGATTGGCGGTGTAGTAGTCGTCAATGATGGTCTGCGACTCGGCCGGGTCATCGCCGATGGCCAGTACCTCGGCCGGGATGCCCTTCTTTTCCATGGCATCGGTAAAGCCGCTGCATCGCTTGTCCAGACCGGTGTGACCCACCTGCTGGTTGATACACACTCCCTGTGTGCCGCCTTCCGCAGCTAGCCTGAGACCGCCCAGGTAGCCGCCAGCGTACTCGTCCTGGCCCAGGTATGTCATGTAAGCGATATCATCGGCGATAGGGCCAGCGCCGGCGTTGTAGGCCAACACCGGGATGCCGGCATCGAGCGCTCGTTGGATCGGGGTGCGGAAGAGATCGGGGTCAGTCACGGTCAAGGCAATGCCGTCAGGCTGCGCCGCCGCCGCTTGGTCGATCAACGCCGCTACCTTCTCCAGGTCGAAAGAGTCGGGTCCGAGGACAGTCGCTTTGACGTTCATCTCCTTTGCCGCTGTCTCGATGCCTTTCTGCACTACGCACCAGAACGAGTCCCAGGCGCACAGCGCGTGCTGCACGAGGAGGATGTCCACCGGCCTGTCCGGATCCACCTCAAAGTCCACGTTGCTCGCGTCCACAAACCCAGGACCCGTCGCCGTCACCGGGAGCGCAGGCAGAATCCCATAGCGCCCGACCATCGTCAGCATCTGTACCGCGCCGTAGCCCTGCAAGAACGGCTGCTGGTCAATGCCAAACATAGTCGTCCCGTCTTTGATGCGGGCTTTGATTTCCTCACTGAGGTCAAAGGTGCCATGCGTGACGTCGCCCGGGTCCAGGCCGGCCGCGTCCATGAAGGCGTAGAAGGGATTGGCGCCGTTGGGTCCAAGGGTCAGAAAGACGTCTACGTCCGGGTTGGCGGTGTAATAGTCGTCAATGATGGTCTGCGACTCGGCGGGATCGTTCGTGATGCCCAGCACCTCGGCTGGGATGCCCTTCTCTTCCATGGCAGCCAGGAAGCCGTTGCAGCGCTTATCCAAGCCGGTGTGGCCTACCTGGTGGTTGATGCACACGCCCTTTGTGCCGCCCTCGGCCGCCAACCTTAGGCCGCCCAGATAACCGCCCTGATACTCATCCTGGCCCAGGTAGGTCAGATAGTCAACGTCGTCTTCGACGGGACCAGCACCTGCGTTATAGGCCACTACTGGGATGCCGGCGTCGAGCGCCCGCTGAATCGGCTCGCGGAACAGGTCTGCATCGCTCACCGTCAGGGCGATACCGTCCGGCTGGGCGGCCACGGCCTGGTCGATCAACTGCGCCACCTTCTCCAGGTCGAACTCGTCGGGACCCAGTACGGTGACGTTGACGTTCATATCATCGGCCGCCTGCTGGATGCCAGCTTCCACCGTGCACCAGAAGGAATCCCAGGCGCACAGCGCGTGCTGGATGAGGATCAGGTCGAGCACCGAATCCGGACCGGTTTCGCGCACGACCACTTCAACCGGCACCTCTTTCTCCACGATCTTGGTCACCTCGACCGGTACTTCTTCTTTCACGACTTTGGTGACCTCGACCTCTACTTCCTTTTCCTCGGTGATGACCACTGTCTCTTTCTCGGTGACGACCACCGTCTCTTTGACGATCTCTGGCTCTGGTGTAGGTCCACAAGCAGTCACCAGTGCGCCAAGGATGGTCAACACAGCTGCCAGACTTGCTAGTTTCCTAAACATTTCCTCCTCCTCTTTTGGATCAAAAAGATTGATTCACCGTTACGAGACACAGTCCCTAGATATCTTGTTACTCCATCACCTCCCCTCTCCTTGCTCTACCTCAGCTGATCAGCATACCTTGTTTGCTATCACCCCTCTTTCCTCAAGTGCCGCCTATTCGGCCCGACTCAGATAGGTGTTGAGAACCACTGATAGCATCAAGATCAAACCAGCCACAGCCCGAAAGATCTGAACCGAGACGCCCATTAGCACGAGTCCTTGTTCGAGCATTTGTAACAACAAGATACCCACAATCGCCCCAAAGATGGTGCCGACCCCGCCGGTCAGGTTCACACCTCCGATCACGCACGATGCCACGGCAATCAGCTCCCAGCCTTCCCCACGGAGCGGATCCACGCTGGTGCGATGGGCAAACTGCATCACACTGGCAATGCCGGTCAGCAGTCCAGTCAGGGTGAAGGCCATCAACTTGACTCGCCTCACCGGTACACCCTGCGCCAGTGCGGCGCCCGGATTCCCTCCTGTGGCAAACACCCAGTTGCCAAACCGGGTACGTCTCAGGATGATGGACATGATCACCGCGATGAGAACAAACCAAAGGATGGAGGCGCGAAAGTTGGCAACGGGCTCAAAAAGCTGGTTGAGTGGACTGGCCGCACCATTGAGAACGGTGAACAACGCTGGCGTGGAGCTTGTGTACTTGGCGAAATCACCGCCGCCGATCGCGCGAGCGATGCCCCGGTAGGCCAGCATCGTCCCGAGTGTCGCGATGAACGATGGAATGCCCGTCCAGATCACAATGGCGCCGTTCAATGCTCCCAACACCGCGCTGATCAGCAACGATAACACCATGGCTGGCAGCGGCGCCACTCCCGCATTCATGGTGATTGCAAAGATGAAACTGGTCACCGCAAACGTAGACCCAACCGACAGGTCAAACTCCCCGGCGATCATCAGCATGGCTACGCCAACGACAATGATGCCCAGGATGCTACTGAAGGACAGGATGTTAGAGATGGCAACCGGCGTCAGAAAATGTTCCGCGCTGATAGAGAAAACGAGTGCTACGATGAGAAAGCTGATCAGGGCCACGGTCTCGGGAGACTCGACGAGCCGGTAGCGGAAGCGCGTCAGTGTGCCTGTAAGTGATTGTGCGGACATCCTTTCCCCCTCCACAAGTTGGTAGACTGGGACCTGACGGGCCAATTCCCAATCTGCCCACTTGCCGGATCCTAGTTTGGTTTGACCAGAATCTTACCATCCGACCGTTCGGTGGACTTGGCAATGGCATCCAACGTACCTTCCAGGCCATAGCGAGAGGTGACAATGGGGCTCAGGTCCAGGCGTCCGGCGGCTACCATGCGGATGACGTTGGGGAACGTCTCGTGGCCAGAGTGCCCTTGCGCGCCAAAGGCTTGTGCGCGACGCACCTGGAACGCTTCCAGGTACATGGGGACTCGCTGCGCGGCTCGACCGATCTGGACGATCTTGCTGTTGATGGCCAGCGCTTTTTCCATCTCCGGGATGATCAGATGCGGCGCGCCCGCTGCCTCAACATGAAAGTCAAAGCCCTCGCCCTTGCTCAGCTTCATCAGCACTTCGCCGGCGTTCACCTCGCGCGGGTCGTAGACATAGTCGGCGCCGACCTGCTTGGCTAGCTCCAAGCGCACCGGCGAGATCTCAAAGGCGGCGATGATACCCGCGCCGGCCGCTTTGGCCAGGCCGATGGCCGCCAGCCCAATGGGGCCGGCACCAAAGACGCTAACATAATGGCCCGGACGGAAACCCCCCGCCCGCTCGAACATGCCGTTGTAGGCAACCGTCGTCGGCTCGGTCATGGCGCCGACTTCGTAGGCCTTCGCCTCGTCGCCGAACCGCTCGGCGATGGCGTTGATGGGCCAGCAGAACTTTTCGTCCACGGCGATATAGTTGGCGAACGCGCCGGGGATGGTGAAGCCGATCTCCTCCAGGTTGGTGCAGTGGTTGGGATAGCCGTTGCGGCAGGGGATGCAGCGCCCACACCAGATCATTTCTTCGACCGTGACCATGTCGCCGACTTGGAGTAGTTCCACTTCCTTCCCGACCTCGACCACCTTGCCGGAAAACTCGTGGCCCAGGATGGTCGGAAACTTGGTCAGACCGGGATAAAGGATATAGTCGTCCTCGTCGGTCTCGTAGAAGTGCATGTCGGAACCGCATACGCCACAGGCCTGGACCTCCAATACCACATCCTTCGGCCCCGGCGCCGGGTCGGGCCAGTCGCGCACTTCCAGCTTGGGATAGCGCCAGATGCTGCTGCCGGTAACGGCCTTGCCGGTGTCTTTTTCCCAATCAGACACCTTATACTCTGGTCTGGGATCCCACTTTGCATCCAGAACTAGTCCTTTCATTGGTGAACCTCCATCTCTATGTAATTCATTTGTTTGCCGAGTGCTCCAGTGCCCCCGACGATTCTCGTACAATCAACTGCCCTTGGACGACGATGTTGGACACACTCTCGTTTTCCGGGTTCTCATCCGACATCAGGGCCAAGGCCATTTCCACTGCTTGCTTTCCCAGGTCAAGCATAGGTTGGGCGATCGTGGTCAGGGGCGGATTGACGTAGGCAGCAAAGGGGATGTTGTCGAACCCAACCACAGCTAGATCTTGGGGGATTGCCAGGCCAGCTCGCCGGGCCGCTCGCAACAAACCGATGGCCGTCATGTCGTTATAACAGAACACAGCGGTGGGCGGTTCGTCCAGCGCCGCGAGCGCAGGCCAAGCCCGCTCCCCACCGTCGCCGCGGCCGGTTCCCTGCACGACCAGGTCGGGGTCAAATGTGATTCCGAATTCGGTCAGGATGTGACGGTAGCCAGCCAATCGGTCGAGGTCGTCGCTGTGATCAGCCGGGCCGGTGATGTACGCAATGCGGCGATGACCGAGTTGTGTGAGATGCTGGGTTGCCAGGCAGCCGCCATGTCGGTTGTCCACGGTGATGGAAAAGATGTAGGTCCCCTCCTCCTCGCTATGGCTGTTTACCAGCACCACCGGCACGCCGAGCCGGTCCAGGTGCTTGTGATAGAGGGCGCCGACGCGTGAGGAGGTGACAATGACGCTGTCTACACGCTTGGACTGCAGCATGTCCACGGCTGCGATTTCACGCTCTGGCTTGGAATTGGAACTGGCCAAAATGACCGAGTAGCCATGGTCGTGGGCAGTGCCTTCAATTTCTTGCACCACCTGCGCAATGAAGGGATCTGCGATGGTGGTCACGACCACGCCAATGGTCTGGGTGCGGCCCATCACCAGGCTGCGGGCTTGGGCGTCGGGGGAGTAGCCCATCTTGTGCGCTAGGCGCTGGATGCGCGCCTTGGTCTTTGCGCTCACGAGGGGGCTGTCGCTTAAGGCTCGTGAAACAGTAGAGTGAGAGACATTGGCTGCCCGGGCGATGTCTTTGATAGAGACGCGAGACATGGTTCGACTCCTTGCACACGTGTGCATTATCGTTACAAAAAAGGCGTCCACATTGCATGGACGTTTGCTGTCTTGCACACGTGTGCAAGTATAGCACACTTTCTACCGCTTGTCAAGTCCGAAATTACCAAACTTAGAACGATCACATCTGTCCGCCCAGGGCTGCTGCAAAGTCGTCATTGCGAAGGCGCTGAGCGACTGAAGCAATCTCCTTCTGCCGAATTGGAGATACTGTCCGCCCATTTTGGAAGCCGGTGCTCAACCAGATTGATCTGAGTATGACTTTCTGTGCAAATTGGCCAGTCTGGTGTATACTGTAGGTCCAGTGGAAAGTCCGCGGCTGCGAGCGGGCGTTTGGCGAGCATGAAGCCACGGATAGGGCATTTTGGGGTGTTACTATGCAGATCGAAGTGAATGGAGCAGTGCTGGAATGTGTTGAAGGGGACATAATCAGGCAGGACACCGAGGCCATCGTCAACGCGGCCAACCGCATGTTGGCTGGCGGCGGTGGCGTAGATGGGGCGATCCACCGGGCAGGCGGGCCAGGGATCCTGGCCGAGTGCCGCAAGCTAGGGGGTTGTCCTACCGGCGATGCCAAGATCACGACAGGCGGTCGGCTTACAGCAAAGTATGTAATCCACGCCGTGGGGCCGATCTACTGGCAGGAGGGACCGGAGCGGTCAGCCGAGTTGCTGACCAGCGCCTACCGGCGCAGCTTGGAGGTCGCGGCGGAGAACGGCGTGCGGAGCGTCGCTTTTCCGTCCATCAGTACCGGTGCCTATGGCTACCCCATGGAAGAAGCTGCGCCAGTGGCCTTGCGGGCCGTGATGGAATTTCTGGCTGGACAGAAAGACGGTGTCATTCAACTAGTACGCTTTGTGCTCTATGGGCGGCGTGCGTTCGATGTATACGAGCAGACCTTGACCCAGTT
>JASFTJ010000104.1:0-7209 GCA_050053615.1 Anaerolineae bacterium
CCCAACCCCTCGTCCTGGAGGTCGGCCCTGGCGCGTTCGTAGAGAGGAAGGAATAGGCGTTCCAGCATCTCGGTGTCTGCTGCTTCGGCAGGGAGCATCACTGTTTGCGAGTAGTCTTTGACGATGTCGGCCAGGATCATGCCCAGGGCCGATAGCACGCCGGGGTGGGGTGGGATGAACACACGCGGAATACGCAGCGCGGCTGCCAGCTCGCAAGCGTGCAACGGTCCCGCCCCGCCAAAGGCCACCAGCGTAAAGCGACGTGGGTCATGGCCTCGCTCGACCGAGATGGTGCGGATGGCCCGCTCCATGTTTGAGTTGGCGACGCGGATCACGCCCCAAGCCGCTGCTTCCAAGGGCAAGCTCAGGCGGCGGGCCAGTTGCTGCATCTGCGCCCGGGCGCGGTCTAGGTCGAGCGTCACGCTGGCAGGCGGCCCGCCGAGAAAGTGGTTGGCGTCGAGGCGGCCCAGGACCAGGTTGGCGTCGGTGACGGTGATTTCGCGGGCCTTGGCCAGGCCATCCTTGTCGATGAGGCCGTAGCACACCGGGCCGGGGTCCGAGCCGGCGCTCTCTGGCCCCACGCGCAGCGCACCGCCCGCATCTCTCCGGGCGATGGAGCCGCCGCCGGCGCCCACGGTGTGGATGTCGATGATGGGCAGACGCAGCGGCAGCCCGGCGATGCTGCCCTCGGTGGTTTCCTGCACGCGGCCGGGACACAAGGCGACATCGGTGCTGGTGCCGCCCATGTCAAAGGTAATGGCCTGTTCGAATCCGGCCATGCGCGCTAGCTCGAAGGCGCCGACCACGCCCCCCGCCGGTCCCGATAGGGCTGTCCGCGCGGCCTGTGTCCGCGCCGCCTCCGCGGAGATGATGCCGCCGTTGGACTGCATGATGCGCAGCCGCCGCCCCTGCAATCCACGCTCCAGGTTGGTCAGGTAGCGGCTCATCAGGGGGGCGACGTAGGCGTTGATCACGGTGGTGGAGGTGCGCTCGTACTCGCGGTATTCGGGCAGCACGTCGGAAGAGAGGGAGACCTGGAGTGCGGCGTTGCCAGCCAGGGCTTTGATCCGATCGCGGACCAGGCGTTCGTGGGCCGGGTTGAGGAAGGAGAAGAGAAAGCAGACGGCCACCGACTCGATCTCGCCGGCTAGGACTTGGCGGACGACGGTGTCGGCGGCCTCTGGGGTCAAGGGGGTGAGGACCGCGCCGTGCTTGTCCACGCGCTCGGCCAGTTCGAAGCGCCATTTGTCGGGGACCAGGGACGCCGGCCGGGTCGGATGCAGCGCGTAGAGGTCGGGCCGGGTCTGACGGCCGATCTCCAGGACGTCGCGAAAGCCCTCGGTGGTGATCAGAGCGGTGCGGGCGCCGCGCCGCTCCAATAGGGCGTTGGTAGCGACGGTAGCCCCGTGGACCACTGTCGTCTCCAGTCCAGCCTCCAGGTCGGCGATGCCTTGTAGGATGGCTACCGACTGGTCGCGGGCCGAGGTCAGCAGCTTGTGGATGCGGACCCGGCCCGCGTCGTCCAGCAGGACAAAGTCGGTGAACGTACCGCCGACGTCAATGCCAAGGATCACAACTCGGCCGCCGGCTCGACAGCGGCTAGCACGGGCGTGCCGGTCAACTCGCGGTAGGTCAGCGTCCAGGTTGCCGAGGTGAAGGTGGTCACGATGCTGCTGATCAAGGCCGCGACGATGGCAAAGAGCAGGCCGCCGCAACAGACGGGAGCCAGCAGCCAAGGCCCGGGCTCGATGTCGACGCTGGCAAAGACGGCGACGAAGGGCAGGGCAAGGCCCGCGATCACGGCAAAGATGATCGCTCCGAGCACGAGGCCGATGACCAGGAAGATGACCAGGAAGATGACGGTCGGGCCGAGGTTGTTCTTGAGTACCTCCCAGCCCCGCTTAAAGGCGTCGATCCAGCCCAAGCCCTCCAGGATGGCAGCTCGATCGCCATAGGTCTTGATCTGGCCCAGGACGATGCTGAGGATGACCAGCCCGCAGCAGAGGGTGCCGCCACACAGAATGCCGGGTACGATGGCACCGGCTTCGTCAAAGGCAGCCTCGCCTCCGAGTATCATCGCGATGAGCACCGCGACGCCGAGCAGCACCAAGAGGAGTATAGGTAGACCGGTCAAAACGTCCAGGCCGAACAGGGTCCAGAAGCGGCTGCGACCCACGCGCCAGGCCTGGAGAAAGCTTGTGGAGCCCTCGTCTTCCACTTGCTGCACGCCGGCGATGAGCCCGCCGCGGGCCATGATCGAGATCACCCACAGAGCGATGCCGATGAGGATGGCCAGGCAGGCGATGGCGATGATGATGCCGACGATGGGGGCCAGGAACTCCTCGGGGGAGCCTTCGAGGCCCCAGCGACTCCAGTCTTCACTGTCCCCCGAGATGTTGCCGCCTCCGCCTCCGCTGCCTCCCTGACCCAGGCTTGCCAGGAATCCCAGGATCCAGAGGACCTTCCAGCGCCAGGTGATCTCCCAGGCGCGACTCAGAATCTTGCCATAGTCCATGTTTCACTCTCCTTGTGAATTAGGCGGGGTGCCCCCGCCGTGGCGTTTAGGAAATGCAACCAAACAGTTGCGACTCATCCTAGCAGGAACCGCCCGCGGGCGCATGACCCTTGCCTGACGGGCGACTGACCTCTATACGCTCATTCCCCTCGATGGTCGCGGCCCGTCCGCTTTTTCCAGCAGGGTTGCGCCCTCGATCAAGTCGATGAGCGTGCGCACAAACCGGGCGGCCGGCGCGCCGTCGACGATGTCGTGGTCGAAGGAGATGGTCAGGTGCAGATACTCGCGCACGGTCACCTGGCCCTGGTGCACGCCCGGCTTCTGGGCGATGCCGCCCACGGTCAGGCCTAGGGTATGGGTCGGCAGGAAGCCGAGGCCCCAGCCCCCGCCGCGGCCAAACATGCCCACCGAGGTAAGCACCACGGTCCCCTGGATCTGCTTGAACCAGTGCGGGTTCTTTTTCACGACCCAGAAAAACAGGAGGCGGACGAAGCGGGGCACTCGTGGGGCCAGGGCCACGAGGCCGCCGTGCTGCGTGCTGGCCTCCGGGCGGGCCTGGACAGCGCGGATCTCGTCGCTCAGTTGGCGCACGGACTTTCGGTTGGCGCTCCGCAGGATGTGGGGGATGGCCACTGCGCCCCGCTCCGGCTCGATCAGGGTCACGACGTCCACGTTGTGAAAGACGACCAGGCGACGGCGCCAATCCCGGTAGGCCTGTACCGTGGGGTTGGCGGTGATGGCCCGCGCCAGGCTGGCTACGAGAAAGGCGGTGAAGGACAGCCGCGACCCGTCCCCCGCCGGCAGCCGGCGGAGCAACTCTCGCGCCCGGGTCACGTCCACCTCGACCAACCCGTGGATGATGTGCCGCCCGGCGGCCAGGTAGCCGGCATCGACGACGATCTCCCGCGCGGCCGGGAAGCGCTGGACGTCAAAGTTTCTCACCGGCGCTCTCCGTTGCTTCGATGGTGTGCATGTCCCCAGCGACCCAACGATTCGCCACTTCCACTGCCTCCCTCACTACCCGGTAGCAGGTTTGCTGGAATTCGTCCGAGTAGCCGTATTTGACCGCAGCCTCCTGAAATTCGTCCTCGTCCACGATGCGTGCCGGGTGCGGTGGCTTGCGGCTGACGTCCAGTTCGTAGTCGGTGAAGCGGATTACCGAATCCTCGATCTCGACCGGGCTATTGATATTGACATAAATCTCATTGAGCTGGCCGTCGGGCGTGTAGACTTCCAGCAGGCTGTAGTTGCGGCCTGGCCAGTAGTAGGCTCGAATGGCCCACTGCGATGTCCAGCCGCCGCTGATATCTTCCACCCGGTGGCCGGCGGGCGTGACCAGGATGATCTGGTCCGGCGCGACGGCCTCGACGGTGGCCTGCCACCAGCGGTAGCGGGTGCCGTCGGATTTGTAGGCGCGGACGGTTACGGTTTCGTCGATTTGCATGGGCGCTGTAGTCCTCGCCGGCGAACGACTGCGAGCCTACCTGCCGCCGGTTGACGCCGCGTGCCCAGGAATCCACAGCGCGACTCTGATCCGTGATTGGCAGCTGAACGACTCTTGAACAGGCGGTCCGGTGCAGTGAGTTGGTGGGCGGCGCTCACTCTGAAATCACTTGGATGACAATGCCTCCAAAACGTGCTTCTTCCGCCCAGCATTTCACTCCGTCTATGTAACACACATGACTAGCTCGTTCTTCTCCTGTATCCTCGTACTGTGCCACAAACCCGCCCGACATGGACTCATTGAAGAACCTCAAACGGCGATTCTCTTCATCCGTTGCCCTTTGAGCACAGTCATTACACGCATGGTTGGGATACCTTGGATTGACCGGCACCCGCTTGCCACAGATGGCACAGAGCTGTTGACTGGATCCAGTCACTGCGTCCTCCTCCAGACTGCCGACCCATCAGCTACTGCAAGCCGCCATATCCTTGAACAGAACGAGCTTCAAACCTGCATTCGGAACCAAGTTTTGAACACACAGTCTTCCTCAATCCGGGGCATGGTGCGCTGGAAATCCCCCTGGTTTTTCTGCCCCAAGCTTTCACTTTCTTCTTCGGCGTTGAAGCGCTGGCTGACGCAGGATGACGATCCTTGACACAAATCGCTCGAAAACGAGAAAACCCTCAAGACGGGACTCGACCGAGTTGTCGTCTTTGGCGCGTGCTGGACGGCTATTTCACAACAAACCGGAGACTTTTCGCGCCGGCGCTTGCTCACAACACAAAGGGGATGAACATCTTGGTCTTTTTCATGTACTCCCCATAAGCCTCACCAAAGTAACGAATATTCTCGGTCTCTTCCACCTTGGCCGTCGCGGTAAGACACACCATTGCCACCGCTACCAATCCACTGCCTATCCATGACGGCGACTTGAAAAACACACCCCATGCCAGAAAAAATAGCGAACTGTACAGTGGATGCCGAATATACTTATATAACCCTACTGTGACCAGAGCAGTCGTTTTCTCTATTCCAAGCAAAGAGGTATCTCTGCGCCCATCGTCAGGCTTCCCCACAACACGCAGCAACTGTACACCACGAATGACCAAGAATAGGGAGATACACAAACACAGCCAGGAGATGCTCTGCGGCAGGCTGAACGGCTTATCAAACCAAACATCGAGGTTGAGCAGAGTGAGAACCAGAATCGCTTCCCAGGCAAAGAAGCGGTAGAAGCCATGGGCGCGCAAACTCTGCAGCGATGCGCGTGATATGTAGAGGATACCGGCCGTGGCAACGACAAAGATGACAAGCTTGAACGCCATTAGCACACTGTCCTTCCTTATCCCTCGGCGCGAGAGCAACACGATCTCATCTGGCAAAGGTGTTGTCAGACCGCCCCACGGCGCCTCGGCGACGCAGAATTCACCTCTCCTGTTTCCAGAGTTGTGCTCGTGCCTTATGGACTCGCATCCCTCTACTCCCACTCAATCGTCGCCGGCGGTTTGCTCGACACGTCGTAGACCACGCGGTTGATGCCTGGCACCTCGTTGACGATGCGGTTGCTGACGCGGGCCAGTAGGTCGTGGGGCAGGCGCGCCCAGTCGGCGGTCATGAAATCGTCGGTGGTGACGGCCCGCAGGGCGACGACGTGGGCGTAGGTCCGCCCATCGCCCATGACGCCCACGCTGCGCACCGGCAGCAGCACGGCGAAGGACTGGGCCGTGCCCGGACCAGCAGCGGATGCGCTGTGCTGACGGAGCAAGTCGGCGGCGCGCAGTTCGTCGCGGAAAATCGCATCGGCAGCGCGCAGTGTCTCCAGCCGGTCCCAGGTGACCTCGCCCAGGATGCGCACGGCCAAACCCGGCCCAGGGAAGGGCTGGCGATAGACGATCTCGTCGGGCAGACCCAGTTCGTGGCCCACAGCGCGCACTTCGTCCTTGAACAGGAAGCGCAGCGGTTCGACCAGCTCCATCTGCATGTCATCGGGTAGGCCGCCGACGTTGTGGTGGGTCTTGATGCGGTGCGCGCCCGGCCGGCCGGCCCCCGCGCTCTCGATGACGTCGGGATAGATGGTCCCTTGCGCCAAAAAGTCGAAATGGTCCACCTGTGCCGTGCCGACACGTGCAGGCAGGCGGCGGGCCTCGGCCTCGAAAATCCGCACGAATTTCTCGCCGATGATGCGCCGCTTTTCCTCGGGGTCGGTGACGCCGGCCAGCGCTTCCAGGTACGCTTCGACGGCGTGGACGGCCACCAGGCGCATGCCCTGTTCGCGCTCAAAGGTCTGGATCACCTGCTCCGGCTCGCCCTGGCGCAGCAGGCCGTGGTCGACAAAGACGCAGGTCAGTTGCTCGCCGACGGCGCGGTGGACCAGCGTGGCGACGACGGCCGAATCGACGCCGCCGGAGAGGGCGCAGAGCACCTGTCCGCCCCCCACCTGGCGGCGGATGGCGACCACCGCCTCGTCGACGAAATGGGCCGATGTCCACGTGCCGCGCAGCCTGCAGACGCGGTAGAGAAAATTGCGGATGATCTCGGCCCCGTGGGGCGTGTGCACCACTTCCGGGTGGAACTGGAGACCGTACAGGCGGCGCCCGGGGTGAGCCATGGCAGCGATGGGCGAGTTGTCGGTTTGGGCGGCCACGGTAAAGCCGGACGGCAGGGCCTCAATGCGGTCGCCGTGGCTCATCCAGACTTGCAGGGCGAAAGGCAATTCGGTAAACAGGGGGCAGCTCAGGTCGGTTACCTGCAGGAGGGCAGGGCCATATTCGCGGTGTTGAGCGGCGGCTACCTGTCCTCTGAGGTTGTGGGCCAGGAGTTGCATCCCGTAGCAGATGCCTAGGACTGGCAATCCGCTGCTAAGGACATAGTCGGGCAGTTGAGGGGCGTTCGGTTCGTAGACGCTGTTCGGCCCGCCGCTGAGGATGAAGCCACGTGGCTTGAGCGCCAGCACTTTCGCGGAAGGGGCATCATAGCGAAAGAGTTCACAGTACACGTGGGCTTCGCGCACGCGCCGGGCGATGAGTTGGCTATACTGCGAGCCAAAGTCGAGGATGGCGATGGCCTCATTGCTGGCGGTTTCCAGGGCGTTCTCGTTCACAATCCAGGTCTCTTTCTTGGAAATCCCCCCCCGTGGCCGTTAGACACGGGAGGGATTGCGCCGTTCCCCGTGCCTAGCTGCATGGGACTGGCCGGCATCCCGGGGAGGGGGCACAGGGCCTGACATCTACTCTGCGAACGTAATCTGGCC
>JASFTJ010000105.1:0-7198 GCA_050053615.1 Anaerolineae bacterium
GTTTGGCGGTGTGGACCTCTATCCTGACTTATGGGACAAGGCAGCGGCACTCATGGAGTCGCTGATCCAAAACCATCCCTTCGTCGACGGGAACAAGAGAACCGGGCTGGCTGCGGCAGGTATCCTGCTGGAGCAGAATGGCTACAGGCTTGAGGCGGATAATGATCAAGTATTCGACTTTATCATGAACGTGGCACGCGGCCAAGTCCGGCGCAAGGAGATCGCGCAGTGGTTGGAACAGAATAGCGAGCAGCTGGAAGCAACGTGATCCGATTCAGCTAATCCCCGATAATTTTAACCAACACCTGCTTCCGCCGCCCCCCGTCAAACTCCCCGAAAAAGATCCGCTCCCAGGTACCAAAATCGAGGTGACCGCCGGTGACGGCGACGACCGCTGCGCGTCGAGGCCCATGACCTGCAACGTGCAGCCGATTTCTGCTGCCCGCTTCAGGTGCGCGTCGGCATTGTCCTCGCCCGTCCGGTTATGCCAATACTGGTCGATGGGCGCGTGCGGCGCCAATTCTTCCAGCCACACCTCGTAATCGTGATGCAGCCCGCTCTCGTCGTCGTTGATGAACACGGATGCCGTAATGTGCTGCGCATTTACAAGGGCAATACCCTCTTTATCGCATACCACTCTCGTACTGCAGAGCGTTGAGGCCTTAGCGGCGATAGGCCGCGCCCTGAGTAACCACAACTGAGCCCAACTGTTGCGGCTCTGTTCGCCGATAGTACTGGTGAAGCGAGCAGACAGCGCAACGCAATGCACGGTTCAACTTGAATGGTCAAGAACCCATAGTACCAGAGCATCGATGGCGACAGGGCACCGTCGGAGTGAGGTAACCTCTACCCTGAAAGTTGGCCAACCTCACCCCGACAGGTGCAGCATTCTCCCGACTAGGGCTCCTGTTTGGTGGGAACCGCCACCGCCGTCACAGCGATCGTGATCACGTGGGTATCGCTCACCCCGCCAGCGACGTTGGCCGCCGTGACGGTGATGGCTTGCGTCCCGGTCACGGCCCAGGTAAAGGTCACCACGTCCGTCAGCCCGCCGCTGACGTGGACCACCGGCGCCTGCCCGTTGGCCTGCCAGGTGTAGGTGATGGGCAGCGTCGTCGTGGGCGGACCGACGGTGGCGGTGAAGGCATGGGCGCTGCCCGCCAGCCCCTCGCTCGGGCCGTTGAAGGCCACGCCGGCTGGCGGGACGAGGCTCACCGCCGTCGCTTCCACCGTGATGCGGTGCGTGCTGGTCACGCTGCCGACCGCGTTGGCCGCGGTGACAGTGATGGCCTGCGTCCCGCTCACGGCCCAGGTAAAGGTCACCACGTCGGCCAGCCCGCCGCTGTGAACAACCGGCGCCTGCCCGTTGGCCTGCCAGGTGTAGGTGATGGGCAGCGTCGTCGTGGGCGGGCCGACTGTGGCGGTGAAGGCATAGGCGCTGCCCGCCAGCCCCTCGACCGGCCCGCCGAGGGCCACACTGGCCGGCGGGACGAGGCTCACCGCCGCCGCTTCCACCGTGATCCGGTGCGTGGCGCTCACGCTGCCGGCCGCGTTGGCGGCCGTGACGGTCACAACCTGCGTCCCGCTCACCGCCCAGGTAAAGGTCACCACGTCCGTCAGCCCGCCGCCGCTATAGACCATGGGCGGCTGCCCCGCTGCCTGCCAGGTGTACGTGATGGGCAGCGTCGTCGTGGGCGGGCCGACCGTGGCGGTGAAGGTCTGGGCGGCGCCCACCAGGCCGGCACTCGAACCGCTGAGGTTCACGCCGGCCGGCGGAACGGCGCCGGTGCCCGCTTCGACGGTGATGCGGTGTGTGCCGCTCACGCTGCCGGCTGCGTTGGCCGCGGTGACGGTGATGGCCTGAGCTCTGGTGAGGGTCCAGGTAAAGGTCACCACGTCCGCCAACCCACCGCTGTGAACCACCGACGCCTGGCCTGCCGCCTGCCAAGTGTAGGTGATGGGCAGCGTCGTCGTGAGTGGGGCGACGGTAGCGGTGAAGGTGTGAACCACGTCCACCCCGCCCCCGCTTGGACCGCCGACGACCACGCTGGCCGGCGGGACGGCAGGAGAGGTA
Source organism: Anaerolineae bacterium (assembly GCA_050053615.1). Lineage (GTDB taxonomy): Bacteria > Chloroflexota > Anaerolineae > JAAYZQ01 > JAAYZQ01 > JASFTJ01. The sequence continues at coordinate 2,075 of JASFTJ010000105.1, forward strand.
GCCTGTTTAACAATGACCGGCAGGTAGAGACGGTACGGGTCCGAGGATGCGGTCAGGCCGGCCTGCTTGGCCATCACCGGCAGATAGACCTTGTACGGCGGACCAACGGTCACCACGTACGGCCCGGCCCGACCGACGTTGCCGGCCGAGTCCTGGGCGTTGACGTACAGCGTGTACTGGCCGTACATCACGCTTTCCAGGTCGTAACTCCATTCCGCGCCATCCCAACTCACGTTTTCAACCTGCACCTGGTCGTAGGGCGAGCGCAGGGTGACGTAGGCGGCCACCACCTGGCCGTCGTCGGCCACCACGCCGCGCAGCACGGTGTGGGTCAGGGGCGTGGTCGGCGCCAGGACGACCTGGGAGACCCCCTGGGTGGCGGTGATGACCGGCGGCACGTTGTCCACGTAGAAAGAGGTCTCCAGCGGGTTGGGTTGGCGGTTGCCCACACTGTCCAGCCCGTAGAAGCGATAGGTCCGCGGCCCGACGTAATCCAGCCCCTCCTCCATGGGCACCGTGAACGACCAGTCGCCCTCGGTGTTCTCCGGCAGCACGTCGGCGCTGAGGATGAGGCGGGCCTGGTTGTAGGCGCCGTCGTCGGCGGTGGGCCAGTAGTCGCACAGGATCAGCAGCCAGTCGCCCTGGGCCGCCTCGCCGCGGAACATGCCCAGCGCCCCGGCCGGGCGCAGCACGTGGTCGTACAGCGGCGAGCCCAGGTCGTGGTCGGCATAGTCGTCGGCGGCCAGGGTGGCGGCATCGTCGTCCAGGAGGACGTCATAGTCGGCGCTGCCCGGCGTGGCCGCCCACAGCAGCGGCGTCCAGGTGCCCGAGGGCGCTTGCAACCAGGCGCTGACGTCGTAGCGGTAGGGGTGGGCCACGTTGAGGCCCACCTGCACGTCGGCCACGGTGAAAGCGTCGGGCACGGTGATAAAGCGGTGCACCTCCTGGCCCGTGTAGCAGCCCTGCCCAGCGCCCAGGGGCATCGGCGCCTCCGGCACGTCGTCATAGATGAAGCGGCTGAGGGGCAGCGTATCCAGATGGGCGTTGACGGCCTGCTCCTGGCAGCGTTCTTCCCCGTCGACCACGGCGCAGGCCTCGACGCTGTTGACCAGGCGGTTGTCGGTCAGGCCGCCGCCTAGCGTCGCCTCGCTCGGGCCGAGCAGGGTGTCGCTCAGGGCGGCGGTGGAGGCCAAGTCGAAGGCCAGCCCCGGCGCCGTGTCATCGACGGTCAGTTGCAGCCAGGCGGTCCAGTCACCCTGCTGGCCGTAGGCGTCGCTGGCCCGGGCGCGCAGGCGGAAGGTGTCGCCTTCGTTTGCGACGCCGGTGTCCCAGGGACAAGCCCAGCGGCCGGCCTCGGCGGCGGGGCAGGCCAGGGTCTGGCTGCCGGATGGCCCCTCGATTTCGAGTTCGATGTCAGGCACGGCCGATTGGTCGAGGACCAGGCCGCCCATCTCGTTGGCGCCGGGGGCGACGAGGAGCGAGTCGGGCCGCAGGACGGCCAGGGGCGGGCTCTGGTCCAGCTCGTAGGTGACAAAGGCCCACTCCAGTTGGTTGTGGAAGACGCTGCCCCGGCTGTCGTAGACGACCAGGTCCAGGTTGGCCAGGCCCAGGGGCAGGTTGCCGGCGTCGAAGGCATAGTCGATCAGGCCCTCGACGGTCACGGTCAGCGCCTCGCCCGGGGCCAGGTCGCCAAGGTTCTTGATCAGCGAGTAATACTCGCCGTAGGGGTCCGAGTAGGGCGTGCCCTCGGGCAGGCGCAGGGGGCCAAAGGTCAGGGCGTCGAGGACCAGGCCCGTGGCCGGGCTCGTGCCCCGGTTGCGCAGGGTAAAGGTGTAGGTCACGGCCTGGCCGTCGCCCACGGCCGGCAGGTCGGTGCCCAGCCGGTCGCGCAGGCCGTGGCCCGGGTCCCAGGTGGCGCCGCCGGCCGTCGCCGCCTGGGGGCTGGCCCCTTTGCGGGGGGCGGGCGCATCGGCCAGAGTGGGAATGACCGGCTTGGCCTCGGCCTTGGGGATGCCCGAGATGCCTTCGAGGAGTAGGCCAGTGCGGTCGCCCGAGCGGGCCTGGCAGCTCGGCGCCTCGGGATGGAGGGCGCAGAGTTCGGCCAGGGCGGCGTCCCAGTCGACGCTGCCGGCAAAGGTGGGCAGGCTGGGCATGAGGTCAAAGAGCTGGTCGCCCAGGAAGCGGTAGGTCAGGGCCTCGGGGATGGCGGCGAGGAGGATGTCGACGTCGGCGCCGGTGTAGAGGATCGATTGGGTATCGGGTATCGGGTATCGGGTACCCGGGACCTGGTACCTACTCCCTGCCCCCTGACCATTGGGGCAGAGGCCGCTGCCCAGGGCGGGCCAAGCAAAGGATTGGGTGAGCATGAACAACTGGACGTCGTCGGGCAGGACGACGTCGAGCAGGCGGGGGCTGTTAGCCGGATTGTCCGCCGGCTGGGTGGCCCATAGGCGCAAAGCGTCGTCTTCTGTGGCGAAGGCCAGCAGGCTGAGGCTGGTGTTGGCCGGATCGGCGATGCCCAGGGCGGCCAGGGGCAGCAGCAGGTGGGCCTGGTCGGGTTCGGCGGCCAGGGCGGCGAATTGGTAGCCCAGGTCGGCCTCGACCGTTTGCCACGTCCCTGCATAGTCATCCCAGGCCAGCAAGGTGGCCGTGTCGCGGTCCTGGACCCAGAGGACATAGTCGGCGCCAAAGACCCAGCCCTGGCTGATCGCACCAGCGGCAAGCTCGGAGGGTTCATCCTGAGCTTGTCGAAGGCTGGCCCAGCGCTCGCGGCTGATGGCCCGCGCCGCCTCCTGCGGCGCCTCGGCGTTGAGGGTGCCGGCCGTTCCGGCCGGGGCGCCGTGGCCGCCGCTGGGCGGTAGGAAGACGAGGGTGGTGGTGTCGGTGTAGGGGTTGAAAGCCCGGCGGCTGCCGCCGTAGCCAGTGTCGAGGTAGACGAACAGGTCGCCGTCATTGTCCCAGTCGGCGCCGGTCCAGGCCAGGCGCAAAGCGTCGTCGCCTGCGCCCAGCCCGGTGCGCCAGGTGACGTACAGGCTCTGGGCGTCGTCCAGGGCAGCGCCGTCGATGGCCTTGTCGCGGATGCGGGCGTCGCTGCCCAAAATGGTGCAGCCCGAGTCCAACCAACCGCTGTAGGGGTTTTCGCCGGCTCCAAAGTGGATGTAGTCAGGTGTCAGGGGGCCGTCGACGTAGAAGGGGCCGTGTTCCAGGCTGGCGGCGTTGCCGAGCGTGTCGCTGGCCTGGAGCAGGGCGGTGACCTTGCTGCCTTCGGGCGCGGTCAAGGTTGTCTCACGGGTTGCGCCGGGAGCGAACGCGTCCAGGGAGGACGCAGCGGTGCCGGTGATTTCGGTGCGCCAGCCGGCGACGTAGCCGCCCAGGCCGCTGCCGTCTGTGCCCGCCGTCCAGGCCAGGTGCAGGTCAGTGGTGCCGCTCACCGTCAAGCCGGGCGTGACGGGCAGCCCGGCGGCGCTGACGGTCGGGGTCAGGGCGGTGGGGGCGATCAGGTCGGCGGTGAGGGTCGCCGTTTCGCTGACGGTGCGGTAGGCCACGTCGCTGACGGTGACGGTGACCGGCAGAGTGACACCGTCGGGCAGGTCGTCGGCCGCTTGCGGCCAGAAGGCCAACCATTCGGCGACTCCGGCCAGCAGCGGCTCGCCGGTGTAGGGACCAGGCGGGTCGACGCGCAGCGTCTCTCCATCTACGGTCACGGCGATTGCAGAGATGCCGCCGGTATCGGTGACGGGGCCGTGCAGGATGAGCATCCCCTCGCTGGAGAGGTGCGTGGCGGTAAACACGTTCGTGGCCAGGCCCACCTGGGGCGGCTGGGTGTCGAGGATGAGGGGATGCGGCCAGGTGTACTGGACCACATTGGTGGTCCAATCGCGGGCGGCCAGCTCCAGTGTGTGCGGCCCCTCGCCGGTTAGAGCCAGAGTGGCAGTGACCAGGGTACGGGTAACCGCGCCGCTGGCCCAGTTTTGGGCGTAAAAGGGCACACCATCCACCGTCAGGGTGATGGCCTGCAATGAGTAGTCGGCATACGCGATGCCGGTGAGGGTCAATGGCAAGGTGTGGGTCACTACGTGGGGCACATTGCCGAGCAGGATGTCCAGCGGCGGAGCGACCTGAGTTGGGACGGTCACAGACAAGTTGCCGGCGGCCACCGCGTCCCGTTGCGTAGACATAGAGACAGTGCTGCAATTCCCAACACTGTCGCAGGCGGTTGACTGCGGTTCTTTATCACCAAAAAATTGGGCCAAAGCAAAGTCGCCGCTGCTACTCCCGGCGACGAAAAGTGTGCCATCGGACTGCCGGACAAGAGCGGAGCCATAAGCATAGTCGCCAAAGTCGATGGTGGCCTTGCCGTCGCCGTCAAAAGAGGGGTCCAGGGAACCGTCAGCATTGTAGCGCGCCAGGGCAAAGTTGTTTCTGCTCACCCCGGCGACGACGAGTTTGCCGTCCGGCTGCAGGACCAGGGCACGGCCGCGGTCCCCGCCGCCAAAGTCGGTAGTCACCTTGCCGTCGCCGTCAAAGGAGCTATCCAGGGAACCGTCAGCATTGTAGCGCGCCAGGGCAAAGTTGTTTCTGCTCTCCCCGGCGACGACGAGTTTGCCGTCCGGCTGCAGGACCAGGGCACGGCCAAGATCGGAGTCAGCGCCAAAGTCAGTAGTCACCTTGCCGTCGCCGTCAAAGGAGCTATCCAGGGAACCGTCAGCATTGTAGCGCGCCAGGGCAAAGTCGTAGTTACGGTCGGAGGTAGAATCTGAGCCACTAAACCCGGCGACGACGAGTTTGCCGTCCGGCTGCAAGACAATAGCCATAACCTCATCGATGCCGCCAAAGTCAGTAGTCACCTTGCCGTCGCCGTCAAAGGAGGTATCCAGGGAACCGTCAGCGTTGTAGCGCGCCAGGGCAAAGTTATCTCTGCTCTCCCCGGCGGCGACGAGCTTGCCATCCGGCTGCAGGACCAAGGCAGAGCCGACGTCCCCGCCGCCAAAGTCGGTAGTCACCTTTCCGTCGCCGTCAAAGGAGGTATCCAGGGAACCGTCAGCGTTGTAGCGCGCCAGGGCAAAGTCGTCCTCATAGTAGCTTCTGCCAGCAGACCCGGCGGCAACGAGTTTGCCGTCCGGC
>JASFTJ010000106.1:0-7167 GCA_050053615.1 Anaerolineae bacterium
CCGGCACGCGGGTGATCTGACTGTGATTGTTGGCATCGTACAGGCGCAGATGACCCTCACTGCCGTCGTATTCGGCGACGTACAGCCGCATCAGGGCGCGATCAAAGACGACGGCTTCAGGATGAGCCAAGCTCAGTGTGTGTTGCCAGTCGAGCCGGGCATCCAGGGGCTCAGCCGCCTCGGTGAGGGGCTCTCCCAGGTCCACAAACAGGCGGTAGGTCTCTCTGGTACGACTGAACTCGATGTCCGTTTGGCTGCAACCACAGTCATCCAGAAGCGCCGGCACAGGGTCGGTGTCACACTGGCGGTAAGCCAGGCGCACAAAGACGTAGGGCACCTCGAGGCCATCCTCGGGTTCCATGCCCTTGTCCCGCAGCGCCTCCTCGATCTTGGCCAACAGATCGACCTTTGTTTCCTCGGCGACTATGATCTCGCGGCCGCAGCAGTCCAGCGCCAGGCCCGGCTCCAGCACCACATACCGATGTTGGCAGGCGCGGATCGGGTGTTCGGCGACCTTGAGACCACAGACTGTGCCGTATCCGTGGAGCAGGCTGTTATGCAGTTTGTCTTTCCCGCGTAGGTAATCCTGCTCGTCCTGAAAGTCGCGCGTGGTGAGCAGCTTGCCGTCAAAGTAACGGTTGCGCTCGAACGGCCGGAGGCCGCAAGGTTCACAAAGGCCATTGTTGCTTTTGGTGTTCTGGCTCATCGCTTACTCCTTTCCGATTCCTCACAGGGCGGGCAGATGCGAGAACCCAGCTGCGCTGCCCCGAGTCTTGTACGTCCCAGTTGCACAGCGACTGCGCGAGGCCTGGGAGGGGCAGGCAGTACGGTGCGCGCGCCCAGGATGCCGTTCTGTTCGGTGGCGTCCGGCAACCGCCAGGGGGTATGGCTGCCCAGCAGGCTGTCGAGACCGAGGGCCGCACCGCGAATCATGGCTGAACCTAGGCGCAGCCCCGGATAAATCGGACGCAGCGTATAGTGGGTGTGGGCTGGCTTGCTGGCATTCAGAAGACGTTCGACGGCGGCCCGCCTTTCGGGTGTGTCTATGGCAGAGGCGGGCAGCAGTACGCTAAAGTGGTGGCAGGCGTCGCCCGCTGGCGCTTCTCCCAGCCAGGTATCCAACGCCTCGCCGCCAATGCCCCGGTAGTGCTCGACGATCTGCGGCATCGGCTCCTGCAGGTTGGCGTGCAGTTGCAGCAGGCGCCGCAGGCCGCGGATGGTGCCGCGCCAGCGGTAGAGCTCGACGATCTCTATGAGGAAGGCACGCCGCTGGGCCTCGCTCCAGCTCTGCTCCAAGGTCAAGTCAAACCAGGAGGCCAGCCAGGGCAGAAAGCCGGCCGGCGCGCCATCGACATCGAGTCGCAGCGCAAAGTCCTCGATCTCGCTCTCGATCTCGCCAAAGATTACATCAAAGAGCGATAATAGCCGGTCGAGCACATGGCGGCTGGTCTCGTCCGCCTGGTAGGCGGCGGGCAGGTGACGAAGCGAGGATTGCCGTTGGGCATAGACATAGATGCGCTCGATGCTAGGCGTACGATCTCCTGGCCCTTTCAGGACCAGAGCCAAGTAAAGGTATCGGCCCGGCGGCGACTGGATCAGCCACTCCCCGGCGTTGTCTGGAGCGGCCTGCCAGGGTCCCAGCAGAGGGGGTTCGGCCGTGAGGTCGATGTTGGGCGGATCAATGGCCTCCAAGTCGGGCCGCAGGACATCGCTGGTGAAGCTAAATAGTCGCACGCCGGTACGCTCAGGCACCGAAAGCTCGAAACTCAAGCGGTGCCACAGGTTGCCCATGCGGCCGCTGTCGAGCGCCTCGAAGCGACACAGGCCGGCCGGCCGAAAGGATGCCACCGGCGGTCGGTGCAGGAGATACGGCCCAAGTGGGGCGTCGTCGAGGCGCAGGTAGCCTGCCTCGTCCACGGTCAGGTCAGTGAGCTGGGGCTGGCGGGGACAGGGTTCAGAGATCCCCGGACGGAGCAGCACCCGGTCGGTCGTGGGGCCAGTGGGCGATGCCATAGCGCTCCCTTTCGGGTCTTGGGACAGCAGGACGGCATACGCCTGGTAAACATTGTCGATGCCGACGTCGAGCCCCTGCTGCCGCAGCCAGAGCTGCATGCGTAGGCCAAACTCCTGGGAAAGAAGGCTCAGGCGCGACCGGGGCAGCACGTGCCACAGGAATTGCGGCAGTCGCTCCTGGTACATCCCGGGCAGGATCTCGTCATAGATCGCGTCCCGCTGTTCGATCCAGAGCTCGTGCTTTGTCTTTTCGGGGTGACGGCCGAGTTCTTCGGCCAGAAAGCGGTTCAGATCGACATCGAGAAGCTGGCTCAGCTCACTGGGCAGGAGGGCGGCCCGAGCTTGCGCCTCCTCGTCAAAGGTTGGGTTTCGTCCGCCCTCCGCTGCCAGGTCGGGCACATGCAAGCGCAGCCACTCGCGCACCCTCGGCTCCAGTTGGTGGATTGAAGGCATAGGGCGACCGTAGCGGTCTAGGATCAGGACCTCCGAGGTTTGATCGGCAATCAGGTAGATGCGTTGCTGGCTATCGACCTGCAGGCGCCGTGGCACACAACCTTCTGGCAAGTGGCAGAGGTATCGAGGATCGGGGCGTCCTTGCGAATCGAATCGCCAGACAAGACCGTCTTTGTCCGCCACGTACAGCGTGCCGCTCGGTCCAGCGGCCACATCCACCGGCTGCCACATGGGCGGCGTGTCCGCCGGTTCGGTTTCTAGCTCACAGCCGTCCACGTCATCCGCCGGCTCTGGTGCCGGAGCTGACTCGACGGCAGATGGTGCGCGGCTCTCGAAAGGACCCAGGATGCGTCGCAGGGCTAGCCCGGGCAGTGTGAAGAACAGCAAGCAGCGGTTCCCCGAGTCTACGACCACCAGGTCGTCACGGTGGCTGATGGCCAATCCCAAGGGGTGGTCGAGCTGACGCGAGCCGCTGCTCTGACGACCGATGGTCAGAAGTTCGTGCACAGGTCCGCAGCACCTGCGCCAATGCAGGATGCGGTCGCGTAATGGGTCGGCGACAAAGATCTCGTTGCTCCAGATGGCCACACCGCGGGGCAGGGTGTGGCCGCCGAAGGTGCCGTTGGGATCGGTTAGCGCCGGGCGGAGGCCTTCTAGTTGTCGCAGTTTTATGTGACCATCCGCCAGGGAAGTATTGGTCGTCTCGAGCACCCGCCAGCCGGTGGCATCGTCGAGAAGCAGATCGTAGGGTCGGATCAGTCGAGTCATCGGTTCCCTCACACACAGAAGCCGCGCCCACTAGGAACGAGCATAGCTCACAAAGATCTCTGCGCGGCGCAATGCCAGCAAAGCACCTTCATCCACCGGGAGATCGAGACAATGGAAGATGAGTGCTTTATAATACCTGATCTGTGGTTCGCCGTCCTCCTCTTGGGACGGCACGACCACCCGTATATAACGAGTGACCGGTTTGCACGTGTCCGGGAAATCACTGGGATCGTCTTCCGTCAACGATTGCGTCTCCTGTTCCGTCAGTTCCTCCTGCAGTTTGCGGAGCTTGAGGTTCTCGACGCGCAAGATACCCGGCAGCACCATAATCTCACGCAAAAGCTCCGAATGATACACGTCGCGGCCGAACGGCCAGCCCTTGCTGTCCTCGCCGCCTCGCAGAGGGTGGAAGTAATCGCTCAGCCGTGTGTCGATGGCATTCTTGACTTCCTTGAGGTCGGCGTCATCTCTGGCTCGGACGTCCAGTACGACGTCGATGTCATGATACTGAGGCCCCTGGACCAGTACCTGGGTGGTGATCAGCCGCCGCTCATCCAGGTAGCGGCATACCAAATGCTTGGTAGCCTCGCTAGGCACCGGTTTGGCGTCCTCACTTTGGGGTACGATCACGACATAGATCGCCAGCCCGGTGTTGGCCGGCATGTACCGTTTGGGCGGTCCGGCGCTGGGCCTGGCGGCAACTTTGAGCAGGGATGGCAACTCTTCCTGGCTGGGCGCCGCGATGTGGGCCGCTGCACGGGCCACAAGCGCACCGGGGGTCTCTTTGGCCAGTAAAGCAAAGTCTTCCAGCGTGACGGCCCGGTTGCGGGCCTTGATCTCGCGAGGCGCGCGCAGCATGGTGTCGCTCAGAGGCTCCTCATCGGCGCCGCCTTCGGCCGGGCGATAGTTGAACACCTCTTCGACCTCGGGAATGGGTGTCACCAGGTCGGTGATCGTCCTGGCCCCAACGTTGCCTGATCGTCCCCCGCCGTAGCGATACTGGCGGGCGATGACATTGAACTGGCCAGCTACCGGGATGCGCCCTCGCAGCCCGTCGCCGAAGGTGATCTGAGCGGTGGCGCGGTTAAAGACATAGACCGCGTCGTCGGGACCTCGCCCGTACAGGTCGCTGACCTGCGTCCAGGGTTCGGGTCCCGCCCCCTCGTCTACGTCCAGTTCCAGGGGCGGGTCGCTCAGGATTGGGTGATAGCGCAGTTCCATCATCTGATTGGGGCTGCCGTCGCTGGAGCCCACGGCCTCGTCAAAGACGGTCAAGGCTGCCGTGGCGCGCACGGTGTTGGTCGATATGCGATCGATCGCTGGCGCCTTGGCGTAGGCGCCGCCTTTGAGCCAGATGCGCAGCCAGTAGTAGCGTGGTTGCTCTTCCTCTTGGATGGGCGGCAGATCAAGGCTATCGTAAGAGGTCGGGGGCATCTGACCTGGTACTTTGAAATAGACCTGGCCGCTGCGGGTCAAGCTGTGGGTCTCGTTGCCGGTCACGTCCAAGTCTGACCAGCCGACGCCGTCCCACCATTGCCAGCCGATCTGCGGCGCATCCTCGGCCTCGGTCTCGGGGCCGCAGGTCATCTTTTCTGGCGCGACCAGAAGCGCTTGCCCGGCTTCTGCCAGATAGATCTGCAGGCCGATCTCTTTGCGGGAGAAGGGCAACTCGGAGCTAAAGCCCAGGAGCAGTGCAGCGCCAGGTGTGGCCGGGTCGCCGAAAGGGGCAAAGGTACGACCTTCGAAATCGTTGTCCTGGGTCACCGATTGGGGACGTTTGTCGGGGTCCTCGCTGTCGGCAGAGATGGTGATGTCGGGCACATAGATGAGGTGCGTCAGCCGGGCGCTGATGGCTGTCAAGGTGCGGTCGGTTTCAAAGTAGAGCGGTTCCTCCAGGTCACGTGCGGAAACGCTGACCATGGTGCGCTTTTCGATCAGGATCTCTGGTGCGTTTACCTTGTCTTCCGGCTTCAAGATGAAGGTGAGATCAGCCTGAGCCGGACGCGCGGGCCGTTGCTCTACCCCCAGCAATTGCAGGAATTTTACATAATTTAATTCGGGCAGTTGATTGAGGCGGTAGAGGATGGTCTCGGTCAGCCAGGCATGTAGTTCCAGAAGCGTGATGCCGGGATCGCTGGCGTTCCAGTCGGTCCATTCGGGCAGGTAACGGGGAATTCGCGCCCGCGCCTCTTCGACGAGGCTGTGGAAATCACGGTCATCGAGTTTGGGTGGTGCTAACGGCATGGGTTCCGCTCCTCACAGGCTTGCCTGTCCTTCTTGCAGAAAGAAGGGATATACCAGATTATGAAAAGCATTGTTGGCCCGGATGCAATAGTCCACGTGGACCAGCAGCAGGTTGGGCTGGCCCGGATCGTCCTCCACGTGGACGTCGATGACGTCGATGCGCGGTTCCCAACGCATCAGCGCTTGCTGTGCCTGATAGGCGATGGCGCCCCGGGTGCCGGCATTGTTGGGCGCAAAGACATAGTCGTGGATGCCACAGCCAAACTCGGGGCGCATGATGCGCTCGCCGCGAGCTGTAGACAGAATCACCCAGATGGCTTCGGCGACGGATTGCTCCTCGCGGGAGAGGGAGAATCCGCCACGACCGCTGATGGTGATTGGGAATTTCCAACCGACGCCAAGGATCTTTCGACTCATGGATCTAGGCCTCAATCTCCAACGAGAATGGTGGGTTCGCCGCCGAGAACAAACCCCGTAGCGTTTTCATCATTCTGTGTGGTAGTGTCCAACATTCTGACCACACCTTTGTTATGAATCAGGACGCTGCCCGATGCCTTTGTGAACTTGGCCGCACCCTTGGTCACCCCCGACTTGACGCCGCCGATCGATCCTGCCTCGTCGCCGCTTGTCTGCTGGATCTCGCTGTCTTCCAAGATCACGTGGTTCCCGCCTGCCAGCACCTCGCCCTCACCATCCGAGACGTTCGTGGCATCGGAGAGTTGTCCCAGATTGGGATATGGAATAGGGACCTGCGCCGGGCCAACCTGAGTCTTGCACACGTCAGGGAAGGCAAAGCAGATGAACCCTGATTTTTTGGTGGCGATCGGAAAGCCCATCGGATGCGGACCTCCTATGAAAGCACCAGACTCAGCAGTTGATCCGTCGGGACCGTCGTGTACTCCCACCAGACTCCGCGCCACACGACGTAAAAGTGCCCAGTGTCTTTGTCATACACAATTGTGTCCATGGTCATATCCAGCGGCTTGCTGACCACCGGGGCGTCAGGCGCCGGGCTGGTGCGGTAGGTAACCGCGGCTTGCGGGCCAGACTCGGGCAGGTGCAGGGTCACTTCCGATGCCTCTAGGATGGTTCCACCGGCACCGTTGTCGTATTCCGCCTCGGTCCTGATGACCACCTTGGCTCCGGCTGGTGGATGTTGGTCAAAGACCGGGCCATCGGGGTCTGTGTACAGACCTCCATTAAAGAACGTGTTGTCAAAATCCGTGGGCAGCGTCACTGTATCGGCGCCATACGTGCCCGCCTTGGCGTATCGCGGGTCAACGCCACGGTTTTGCCAGCCAAAGGTCACGGGTGTAGTTGACGACCAGGGCGGAAAGGGATCGGCAAAACCCAGGGCGCCCACAAGAACATCGTTCAGATGGGTCAAACCCGTGCCGTCAAAGTCACCTTTCATCTCACGGGCGCCCAGTTTGACAGACTCGATCCACGTGCCATCCCGGGGACCTGGTCTCGGAGGCTTTGCTTGCCCCAGCACCACGATATCCGTGCGGGGTTTGTAGAGAACAAGGTCATGTTCGTAGCGGATCGGATCGTGTTCGTCGAATAGGAATGGATCCTGGCCCTCAGACAGTTGGACCTGGTCGTACTCGATGCCGGTGGCAGCCGAGCCGGCGAGAACCATGGTTGCCTCGTTGTCTTCCAAGCTGGCTGGCCAGCTAGCAGCGGGCA
>JASFTJ010000107.1:0-7153 GCA_050053615.1 Anaerolineae bacterium
ATGTTTTGCCGACCTGGGATCCCAACTTTGTAGAGATCATGGAGGGTACCAACGACATTACCCACAGCCGGCCCTACGATGATATTGCCGCGCATCTGGGATGGATGGTCAAGCACTGTAAGAAGTATGGCAGCCGTCCTCTCCTGGGCACCCTCATCCCCCGCCTGGATTCCCTGAACGACGAGACGGCCGTGATGAATGGGTACATTGCGGAGGTAGCAGACTCCAAGAATGTTCACTTGGTAGACAACTGGCAGGCATTCTACGACTATGGGGACTGGTCTTCCCTTTTTGTGGACAATCTGCACCCCAACACCCAGGGCATGGTCGTCTTGAGCAACAGTTGGTACCAGGGCATTCTGGAGGGTGTCTGGTGGCTGAACGAGGAAACGGAACCGCCTACGACCTGGATCGAGTCGTTGCCTGCTCAGAGCGAATGCGGCCAGGTGACGGTGGACTGGAACGGCAGCGACAACCTCAGTTGGGTGGTGGATTATGATGTGCAGGTTCAGGTCAACGGCGGCGCGTGGACCGACTGGCTCGTGGCGACGACCGCGACCAGCGCTGTCTACAGCAGCGCGACCTATGGCGACAGCGTCGGCTTTCGCGTTCGGGGTCGCGATGTCGTCGGCAATCAAAGCGATTATAGCACACCAGCATACACCGAGATCACCGACGCTGACCCTCCCGACGAGGTCCAGGTAAAGGCCCTGCCGGCGGCGCAGGCGGCTCCTTTTGAGGTCCGGTGGTCGGGCGCCGACGCGTGTGGTCAGGTGGACCTGTTCGACGTCGAGGTTCGCGTTGGCGCGACGGGGACGTGGGAAGCTTGGCAGACATCCACAAACACGACCAGTGCAGTCTTTGCCCCTGCATCGCCCCAGTACGGCCAGACGTACTACTTTCGCGTTCGGGCCCGCGATGAGGCGGGCAACTGGAGCGACTGGTCGGACCCCGCCTCCACCGTTCTGGCACAGTTCACGCTGAGTGGACGCGCCTTCAACGTGGTTCACGAACCGGTAGCCATTGCTCAGTTTGTTGTCACTGATGCTCTGGCCATCGACTCCTTGCCCGGCGGCTACCGGGCCTACGTGGCCGATGCGGGCGATTATAGCCTACGTGCGACCCGCGACGGTTTCGGTTTGCTGCCCGCCATGCATGTCCTGTCGGTAACATCGGATCTGGAAGACCTGGACTTTGTCCTGCCGCCTCTGGATGACATAGTGAGCGACGGTGGTTTCGAGGCCGGCGGCTGGGGCGACTGGATCCCGGGTGGCAGTCTCCCGCCGACCCTCGTCACCGAGACGCACACCGGCGAGGGCGCGGTCCTGCTCGGCGGCCTGGGGGGCACATCGACCCTCAGCCAGAGCTTTTCGGTGCCGGGGACGTTGACCAACCCGACCCTTTCCTTCCTGGTGCGCCTGGACGAGGAGGCTGGCGGCAGCAGCACGCTGGACGTGGAATTGGCCGGCACGCCCATTAGCCAGACCCAGGTCGTATCGACGAGCACCTGGCTCCATGTCTGGCTACCAGTCGACGCTGCCGTCGGTCAGGCTGTGACGCTCACGCTCACTCTTTCTGACACGCCGGCCCTTCGGCTGGATGAGGTCAGTCTGGGCTCATCTCGTTCCGGCGGCAGCTTTGTCTTCCTACCGCTTGTTCTGCGGGCCTACAACCCGTAGCCGAGCTTTGAGGTCTGTATTGTGAGCCTGGTGGTACGGTTTTCGAGATTGCCGCGTCCACTGGCCCGCCGCCTGCTGCCTGTGCTGCGCTATTTCAACCTGATGCGGGCGCTGGAGCTGCGGCTGATGGCTCCCTGGGTACGAGACGCCGCGGGCTGGCGCGTGCTCGATGTGGGTTGTGGCCCTGGTCCCTATACCCTGGACCTGGCGCGCCGGGGGGCGACCCTTATCGGTTGCGATCTGCTGCCTGAACCCCTGTCTGTTGCCCGCCGCACCACCCGGGATCTGGGGTTGGATGGCCAGGCGCACTTTGCCGAGGCCAATGCGTCGGCCCTGCCGGTTTCTGCGGAGCAGTTCGACCTGGTGGTCTGCAATTGCGTCCTGGAGCACGTCGACGACGATGGCGCGGCTCTGGCGGGCATGGCCCGCGCCTTGCGCCCGGGTGGAATCCTGTGTCTTACCGTGGACAATGCTGAGGGAGAGCTGGCTTTCACCCTGCTGGACCGCCTGTCGCCGTCTGCGAAAGAACGTCTGCTTTGGCCTCAGGTCAGCGCTGCACCCACGGTGCTTCATGGTCTCCGCGCCCTGCTGGACGAACGCTATTCTGTTTTGCGTCGTTATCTCCATGATGAATTGATCCGGTCCTTGGAGGAGCTGGGTTTGACCATTCTGGAATCCAGCCCCTACCTGACCGGCATCGGCGCGGCCCATCACGAAGCGTTCCATGCGCTGCGTATTCTCGATCCGAGTCGCAAAATCGGTCGCTTGTTCTACATGATCTCTTCGCTGCTTTTCTATCCCCTGGCGGCCTGGTCCGACAGCCGGCGCGGCGCGCAGGGCCATGGGCTGGCCATCGTCGCTCGCAAGAAAGTGGGGAGCAGTCCATGAGGCTTGGGATCGTTGTTGATTGGCTTGGGGGCCTGGGCATTGTGCTGTTGGGCTTGGCTTTGCGTATGGCCTACGTGACCCACGCCAGCCTGTACATCGACGAGTTCACGACTATTTGGGCAGCGCAGCGGGTATGGGCTACCGGATTGCCTCAATTCCCGTCCGGGGCCGTGTATACGCAGGGGGTCATTTACACTTACCTGGAGGCCGCTGCCCTGGCGCTGGGTCCTTTCACGACGCTCCTCGCCCGCCTGCCCAGCCTGGTCCTCGGCGCTTTGACGCTGGCGCTGACCCTCTACGCGGCGCGGCGCCTGTCCTCGAAGGGGGACATCTCGCCCGTGGGCCTGGCTGCCCTCTGGCTGGCCGTTGATCACCAGGCCATCCTCTGGAGTGGGCGGGCGCGGACCTATGTCCTGCTGCAATTCCTGGTCTTGATCGCTTTCCTGGCCTGGGTTCATGGCGCAGTGACCGACGATCGACCTGGTCACCGCTGGCTGGCCATCGGCTTGTTGCTAGCTGCGCTGGCCGACCAGCCGCTGATCCTGCTCCTGCTACCGCCCCTGGCCCTCCTGGCCCTGGTCGCGCGAGGCTGGTCCTGGCTACGGCAGCCGATTGTCTGGGTTCAGGCAGGGGCAATGGGCCTGGGTCTGATAGCTCGTTGGTTCCTCTATGGGCTGATGGTCCCGGCCGGAACCACGGCCACGGCGCAGCCCCGCGCCTTTGTCGATCTGGGGCAACCCTTTGCTGGGCTTGAGAGCTTGGCGCCCTTTTTTGCCGATCCCAATCGCGTGCTACCGACACTGCTCCTGGTCGGAGGAAGCGTCTGGCTCCTGTTTCGTCTCCGCACCCAGGCATTGGCTTGGGGGAAACCGGTCCTGTCCTGCGCCTTTGTGTTGGTCTTTGTGGTGCTAGAGATGTTCCTCATCGTGGGGACTAGCTGGCGGGATCCCCGCTATCTCTATCCCTTGCTGCCTCTGCTCTTCCTCGGGGCCGAAGGGGTAGCTGTTCCGCTTCTGCGAGAGGCCATAAAAAGAATCCCCCAGTTCTCTACTCGTTGGCTGCAAGTTGGCGTGGCGGTGGCTTTTGTAGCTTTGGTCCTCTGGCTGGCCTATCCCGCTGCCCGGGCTGTGACGACGCGCAACGAGTGGGGCTATGACCGGGCTTTGGCCTTCGTAGGCGAGTCCTGGGCTGAGGGCGATGCCCTGGCGACCATCAGCCCAGCGGCGGCCTTTGTGACTCTGGGGCATTGTGACTACCTGGCTGTCGAACAGGGGGGCCAGGTGCTTGTCGTGGAGCGCCAAAGCCAAGATGGCCGGCGCCGGGAAGACGGCTGGACTGGGTTGCCGCTCCTGGATTCGCCTGGCCGTTTGACCGAAGCCCTGGATACCCATGCTCGCCTCTGGTTTGTGGTGGACGAAATGCGCCTGGATCGCCATTTCAGCTCCGAGTATCTCCGTTTGCTCTGGGATCGCTTTGATCTGGTGGCTTTTGAGCGAGGGACGTTCGTTTTCCGCTCCCATCCTTCCGAGCCCGCGCCGGCCGTCGAACGGCCTGTGGGTGAGGTGTTGGGCGGTGAGTTGCGCTTGGTGAGTTACGCCCTGAGCACTGACCGGCTGCGGGCGGGCGAAACGATGGATGTGACCCTGTATTGGGCGCCAGAGATCCTCCAGGGCACCGAGCATACGGCCTTTGTCCATCTGGTGAACCGGGACGGCGAAGGCGTGGTCGGCCACGACGCGCCGCTGCTCGGAGGGCTGTACCCGGTGGCCCGCTGGCATCGTTCGCCGGGCAGCCAGCCCTTCCCGGATCGTCATGCGCTCACCCTGCCCACTGACTTGCCAGCGGGGCGCTATCGCCTAGAAGCAGGCCTCTACCGCTCCGGCACGCTGGAGCCGGTGGGCCAGCGAGTGACGATCGATTTTTTGAGGGTGGGTAGCTATGCTGAAGGGTTGCCTTCGCATGGGCCACTGGCTCGTTTTGGTGATGCAGTGACCCTGTACAAGGGCCGCTGGAGTGGAGACTTTGAACTCGGCGGCGCTGCCCAGTTGAATCTGGTCTGGTTGGTCGGCCCCGCAGGCCTGGATGCGGACTATACTCTGTTTATCCACCTGCTGGATCCGGAGGGAAAGATTGCCCAACAGTGGGATGCCCCGCCGCTCGACGGCTGGTATCCTACGTCCTATTGGATGCCGGGTGAGATCATCCACGACAGCCATGACCTGAGTTTCAGTCCTATGCTGACCTCCGGTGGGTACCGTCTCATCGCCGGTCTTTATCGCGACGATGGCGCCCGCCTGCTCCTGGACGACGGGTCCGACTTTGTTGAACTAGGTATCATCAAGGTGACCCCATGATAGAGTTCGATCCTCAATACCAAGCTGCCACCATGGCCCGTGGTCTGCGTGGCAATGTACTGCGCTATGTGGAGCGGGTCAGTGGCAGCCGCGCCCCGATCCCTTACCTGTGGCAAGGACTGGTACTCACGTTGTTGAGCGGCATGCCCACCGTCGTCGGCTCGGTGCTGCGTGGACTGGCCTATCGCGCCGTGCTGGAGGGCGTCGGCTCGGGCTGTTTCATCGAAAAAGATGTGCGCTGGCAGGTGCCCCGGCGAATCCGTCTGGGCCGGCGGGTCATGATCGGCGAGGGCTGTTTCCTGGATGCCCATTCGCTGGACGGGCGCATCGTCCTGGGCGATGATGTCTGGCTGTCGCGAGGCTGTTACGTCGTCGCCTATCCGGGCGTAGAGGTGCGGATCGAGGATCAAGCCTACATCGGGCACCGCTGCTTATTGTACGGTCACGGTGGCATCCGCGTGGGTCGGGACGTGCTCATGGCCAACGACGTGCAATTGATCTGTGGCAATCATACTTTTGCCCGCCGCGACGTGCCCATCCGCGCCCAGCCCACCGTCGAACAGCCCATCGTTGTCGAGGAGGACGTCTGGCTGGGCGCTTCGGCCATTGTGTTGGGTGGGGTGACGGTGGGACGCGGTTCGGTGGTCGGTGCGGGGGCCGTGTTGACGCACGACCTGCCGCCCTACAGCATCGCTCGCGGCGTGCCGGCGCGCGTGGTGGGTGTGCGTGGTCATGAACCGACTTAGGCGCATCGCCAGGCATCCGGCGGTCAAAGCAGGTTACTTTCTGCTCCTCGTGGCGGCCACTGCTTTCTATCTGTATCGTTGGGGTAATCGCCTACCTGAGCGGATGGCCCAGATGCGACCTGGCTGGGTCGTGCTGGGCTTGGTTGTAACCAGCCTGGGGGCGGTGGTGTACAGCTTTATCCAGTACACGCTCTATCGCCGCCTGGGGGCGCCGGTTTCCTACTGGACCACGTTTCGTATCATCACCGTTTCGCAATTGGGCAAGTATCTGCCCGGCAAGGTGATGTTTGCCGGGAATTACTACCTGCTCTCGCGCGAGGCGGGGGTCAGCAACGTGCAGGTTGGGACCAGTTTTGTCATCTCCCAGGCGTTGTGGCTGCTGACCGCCAGCCTGTGTGGTTTGCCGGTGCTGGCCTTGCTCGATCCGGCGCTGAGATACGTCATTGTGCTCTTGCCATTTGCCCTGGCCCTGTTGATTCATCCGCGTTTCCTGGGTGGGGTGTTGCGCATAGGACAGCGGCTGGCCCGACAGGGGCAAGGAGAGCAGGTTTCCCTGCCCGATGGGATCGCGGTGACGTTTTATGTGTGGGTTGCCTTTTTGTATCTCCTGGCCTGGAGCCTGACGGGTCTAGGGGCCTGGTGCTGCTTGCGGGCTTTTGGGCTATTGGAACTCAACGTCTTTCCCCTGGCCCTGGCTTCGATCGCCCTGGGGACGGCGGCCGGCTTTGTCGCCCTCTTTGCCCCGGTGGGCTTGGGGATCCGGGAGGGTTTGGGGGCTATGATCTTGGCTCCAGCGCTGGGGCCTGAGGTGTCCCTGCTAGGATTGGTGCTGCTGAGGGGCATAACCGTGGTTGTCGATTTGGCCCTGGCGCTGGGCAGTATGCTCGCAGGTGTCCAGCGGCATACCTTTTGACCGACGTTTTCTTGTGTGGTATAATCCGACGGCTTTACTTGGAGTAGAAAATGGAGGGATATCGTTTGCTGAACGACGAAGGGACTGGCAGAGTTGTGCGTCGATTGGTTACCATCGGACTCTTGTTGATCTTGGTGCTGGTGGTCGCTTGGAACGTCTGGGCTAGCGATCTGCTGTCCAGCACCGATGGCGAGCTCGTGCAGTACAGGATTGAGCTGACGGATCTTGAGGCCACCCGCCTGGAAGTCGTATTGCCGGCTGGCTCGGAGTATGTTGGCCTGGCAGCAGGCAGTCAAGTATCTGTGGAGCCTCATGTCTCTGAGGACGGCCGGCGGCTGGTCTGGAGAGGGTCTTTTTCTGGCGCGGAGGAGTTGCGCTTCTGGCTCGCGCCTCCAGAATCTGCTACTACGCCGGCTTCTCTATCCGTTGAGGGAGCGAGCGTGCAGGCTGTCCGCGCCGAACCGCTCGTGGGCCTGTTATCGGGGCTTGGCACGGTGACTTCCACCAGTGCGTCTGCTGGTGTAGTCGATGTTGCCAAAACCGTCGATCCGGAGATCCTTCCGCCTGGGGATA
>JASFTJ010000108.1:0-7148 GCA_050053615.1 Anaerolineae bacterium
GCCAATGTGGTGCAATTCTTGTGATGACGGACCACCGCAGAGACAATGATGCCACCGCGGGGAAGGTCCAACACGTGAAGACGGTCGGCTACAATTTGAGTGTGGGACAGCTTGGCTCATGCCGGGCGACGCTAGGCATCCCATCACTGTCATCAAGTTGGTGTTCCAGCGCGCCGTCCCGTGTGCCTGGCCGCACACGCCTCTGGCGCAGCATAGCAGCCGTGGACTTGATCCAGAAGTTTCTTGGGGCATGGTTTCTCCATGGTTGCTCCCTCCGATTTGCCAAAAAGAGATTCTGGTTGCATAATGAGAGCATTGACTGCCCATAAAAAAGGGCTGTCGAGAGAAAACGGGGTACATACACCCCTTTCCCTCGCTGAAAAGACCTTTTTTCAGCGGATCCAGCATTGACTTTTCAATATCCTGGGGCGGGGCATAGGAGCAAATTGGCAATTTGCTCCACATTCCCCCGAGCTCAAGCTGGATCCATCACACAAGGAGCTGCGCAGAATGAGAAGAAAGTGGGACAAACAAGAGAAAACAGCTATCTTTGTCTCGGTGAGTGTTGCAGGTGGGATTACTGGAGTTGCGGTTGGATTTGCAGCGGCAACAGGCTTTTCTCCAATGCTCACAGGGTTGCTTGCAGGGTTCCTCTCAGCGCTGTCGGGAGCGATTACATGTATGGTCATACTGAGATGAAAGCTCTGCATGGCTTGGCGTAGGCGCGGCCCTACAAACAGCGGAAAGACGCACCAGTCGAACAGACCAGCCTACGCTTCCCCACGACGCCACACGTAAGCGCCTTTGGCGGGACGGCGCACTCCGATGGCTGCGCCGGGGTCCATCCCTGCCCCCCACAAAACACACAACTTGGTTGCGTGGCCTAATCTTTGGCCGCCAGACCCGTCTGCGGATCACAGCACGAGACGACAGCCTCCAAGCTGAAATTGCCAAATACCAACAGCCGATCTATACTTCATCTTTGTTGCAGAATCAGGTAGTGCCCCTGTTGGCATTGGTGGAATCTGCGAGGGCGCCGATCAGCCCTTTCCCTCCCCCCGACCCCTGTGCTCGTCCGGCACACGCCAGGGGCGCGCCGTCCCCTGTGCCTGGCCGCACGGGCCAGACCGGCATCTCGGGGAAGCAAAGCAGGACAGGTTGGGGGGAGGGCCTTGCTTCTACACCACCAACACCCGAGAGAGAGACTACCCAGAATCATCACATGTGTGACATCGAAGGTGTAGCAATAGCTGTCTCTCGTTCATCTTGCTCTGGTGCAGCAGAGTTGCTCAGGAATCATTGGCGCCAACGTCTGCCGCGCTGGCTGGACCAACGCACACTCTCCGAATCAGGCGTTGTCCTGTTCACAGCCCTGATCGTGGGGATTGGCGCCGGCCTCGGTGCGGTCATTTTCCGACGGCTTATCGAAAGCATACAAACACTGGCCTATGATGGGCTGGGGGGCATGTTGGAAGGGATCTATCCCTTTTCCCTCCTCATCATCCCTGCCCTCGGTGGCGCGATCTTTGGGCCGCTCATCTATCGCTTTGCTCAGGAGGCCAAGGGGCATGGCGTCCCGAGGTAATGGAGGCCGTCGCGCTGCGAGGCGGCCGTATCCGGCCCCGCGTGGCGGTTGTCAAGTCATTGGCCTCTGCCATCTGCATCGGCGCCGGCGGATCGGTGACACAACACAGCTAGGGCGCAGAGAGCGAGCGGACGCCAGTTTCCCCAGGCTACTCCTCGCAGGGCGGGATGGGTGAGGGCTTCCTCCCACGCTACCAACACCTCAGGGAGAGATTGCCAGATCCTGAACTCGAGGTCTGTCTCAGCCACGCGCTTCTTGGCATGCCACTCAGAAAGGCCACAGAATCTAGCCTCACCGTCAAAAGTGCAGAGTCGTTCGTGCCGCGATTGGATGGAGTGTGCAAATTATGGTAGAATAAGCTGTGCTGGGCTGCGCCATCAGACATTCTGAGGGCCGCACATGAAGCGTAGGGATCTGGCCGAAAAACTGCGCGCTCAACAGCCAGAGACGCAGGTCGTGTGTCCAAGCCTCATAGCACGGAGGGTTTGCTCCAGAGAACTCAATCTATCTTGCATAATTCGACATGATCGGGCTCCGGGGAGATACATCGTGAACGATTCGAAAACAAGGCGTGCACACCTCCCTCACTGGAAACGCTATGCCGGGATCTTGGTCGTGGTGTGGACGATGGTCATCGCCGCATCACTAGGGTGGAACGTGTTCCAGGTGAGGCAGAACACACTGGAAACAGCACGTATTCAGGCACAAACTGCTTACGAAAAAGACGTCATCTATCGCCGCTGGAACGCCGGGCACGGAGGGGTGTATGTGCCGGTCACCGCGAAGACGCAACCCAACCCCTATTTGATCGACACGCCCGAGCGCGAAATCAGAACACCGTCGGGCAAGCTACTGACGTTGATCAATCCAGCCTACATGACACGCCAGGCGCACGAGCTAGCGGAAGAACAGTACGGTGTTCGCGGACACATCACCAGCCTGACTCCAATCCGTCCAGAGAATGCCCCCGATCCGTGGGAGACCAAGGCGCTCCAGGCTTTTCAGCGGGGAGAGGCCGAGGTGGCTTTGGTCGAAGAGATCGAGGACCAAGAGTACATGCGCCTGATGCGCCCCTTGATCACCGAGAAGGGCTGTCTGCAATGCCACGCCGCGCAGGGCTACCAAGAAGGAGACATCCGGGGTGGGATCAGCGTATCGGTCCCCATGGAGCCCCTGTGGGCTGTGGCGAGCAGGCAGATACGCACCCTGGCGGGAGGTCACACCATCCTGTGGCTGCTGGGGTTGGGAGGAGTTGTCTTGGGGACACAACGGCTGAGGCGGAGCGAGCGGGACCGCAAGCAGGTAGAGCGCCAAATCGAAGAGCGGCAGCAATACCTTGAAGGAGTACTGCGGGCTGCTCCCGATGCCATCGTGACCCTGGATTTCCACAATCGGATCGTGGAGTGGAACCGGGGCGCGGAACGGCTGTTCCAATACTCACGGGAGGAGGTGGTCGGCCAGAACCTCGATGAGTTGATCACCAACCCCGATGTCTTTGAGGAATCAGTCGGCTTCACACAGATTGCTATGGGCGGGCACGAGATACCCTCGACAGAGACTGTTCGGTATCAAAAGGATGGCACTCCAGTGGACGTCATCGTGGCCGTGTCCCCCATCCTGGTGGAGGACAAGTTCGACGGGCTGGTTGGCGTCTATACGGACATCACCGAACGCAAACGGGGGGAGGAACGATTGCAGCGTTATGCGGTGGAGCTCCGGCAAGCCAATGAGGAGATCAAGCAGTTCGCCTACATCGTTTCTCACGATCTGCGCGCGCCCCTGATCAACCTGAAAGGCTTCTCGACCGAACTGCGCTCTGCCCTGGGAGAGATTCAATCTGCTAAGAGCGCGGTTTTGCCCCACCTGGATGAGGAACAGCAACGATCGTTAACCCTCGCTCTGGAGGAAGACATCCCAGAGGCTTTGCACTTTATCGAGTCTTCCGTGAACCGAATGGATGACTTTATCAATGCCGTCCTCAAGCTGTCCCGCTTGGGCCACCGCGAGCTCCACCTGGAAACGTTGGATATGAACAATCTGGTCCAAGAAACCCTAGAGACCGTGGCCCATCAAATCGAGGCGAACCAGACGACAGTGACAGTGGGACTTTTGCCAGAAATCGTCGCCGACCGGACCGCACTGAAGCAGATCGTGGGCAATCTGCTGGGCAACGCGCTCAAGTACTTTGATCCTGACCGCCCCGGCGAGATCGAGATCAGCGCCGAGCGTGATGACGACGAAACCCTTTTCCAAATCCGCGACAACGGCCGGGGCATCGCCGCGGACGACATGCCCAAGGTCTTTGCCCCCTTCCGCCGCATCGGCCGGCAGGATACGCCGGGCGAGGGCATGGGCCTGCCCTACGTCCAAGCTCTGGTCCGGCGCCACGGCGGACGCATCTGGTGTGAATCTGAACCAGGGGTGGGGACCACCTTTGCCTTCACGATCCCGAATCACCTTGAAGACGAGGAGGAATGATGCCGAGAATACGAGAAGTCGCCATTCTGTTGGTGGAAGATGATCCGGGCCACGCACGTTTGATCGAAAAGAACCTACATCGATCGGGCATCACAAACCAGGTCGTCCATGTCAGCGACGGCCAGCAAGCGCTTGACTATCTATACGGCGAGGGCGAGTACACAGGAGCGAAACACCTTTCGCCGCTGCTGGTGCTCCTGGACCTGAACCTGCCGGTGCTCGACGGCTACCAGGTGCTTCAACGCATGAAAGCGGACAAGCGCACCCGTCGCATCCCGGTGATCATCCTCACAACCACCGATGACACCCGCGAAGTCGCCCGTTGTTACGACCTGGGCTGCAATGTGTATATGACCAAGCCGGTGGACTATGAACAGTTCTCCGAAGCGATCCGCAAGATTGGTCTGTTTCTGTCGGTGGTCACCATCCCCGAGGAGAGCTGAGCCCAATGGCCGAGTCTCCCGGAGCGCACATCCTCTTGATGGAAGATGACCCCGGTCTAGCCCGACTCCTTCAAAAACGGCTTGCGCGGGAGGGCTACAGGCTAGATATTGCCCGCGACGGCGAGGAGGGGCTGGCCATGCACGACGCCGGCTCCTACGACCTCTTGATTATGGATCAGGTGATGCCCGTCTACACCGGGCTGGAGGTGATTCGCATCCTGTCCGAGCGGGGACCGCTGCCCCCGATCATTATGGTCACCGGCACCGGCAGTGAGCAGATCGCGGTGAAAGCCATGAAACTGGGCGCGGGCGACTATATCGTCAAAGACGTGGATGGCGGCTATTTCGACCTGCTGCCCACGGTGATTGAACAGGTGCTCCAGCAGCGACGCCTGGTCGAGGAGAAAGAGCGGGCCTCGGCGGCGTTGCAAGAGAGCCACCGTCGCCTGAAGGAAACGCTGGCCCAGTTGCAGGCAGCGCAAGAGCAGGTCATCCAACAGGAACGCCTGGCCGCCGTGGGCCAACTGGCGGCCGGCATCGCCCACGACTTTAACAGCCTCCTGACCAGCATCATCCTGTCAGCAGAGATGCTCCAGCGAGACCCCAACATGCCCGAGACAGCAGCCAAAAACCTAGATCTCATCGTCACCCAGAGCCAGCGGACCGCCCACTTGATCCAACAACTCCTAGATTTTAGTCGGAAATCGATCCGCCGCTTGCAACCCCTCGACTTGGCCTCCCTGCTCCAAGACTTAATTCGGGACTTGGCGCCCAGCCTCCCGGGCCACATCCGCGTGATCCAAGAGATCTCGCCCGGCACCTATCCCCTGCGGGCCGACCTGGGCCAAATGCGGCAGATCCTGGTCAACCTGACCGACAACGCCTGCGACGCCATGCCGCACGGCGGACAGTTGACCTTCCGGCTATCCACTCTCCATCTGTCGCCCGGCGATCCGCCCCCCTGCCCAGAGATGTCGCCAGGCACGTGGTGGGCCCTCTCTGTTTCAGACACCGGCGTCGGCATCCCGCCAGAAGCGCTCACCCATCTGTTTGAACCCTTTTTCACCACCAAGGCGGTCGGAAAGGGAGTAGGGCTGGGGCTGGCCCAGGTCTATGGCATCGTCCGGCAACACGAAGGGCATATTGACGTGATCAGCCAGGTGGAAAACGGAGCCACGTTCACCATCTACCTACGCGCATTGATCGTGGAATAGCGGACCGAGGAGAGAGAATACGGTCGCCATACAATACATCGTCTTCCCACACAGGTCTTCCAGTCGGCCCACAACCGCCTACAATCTCAATAGGCAAAGAAGCCAGAAGGCAACCAAGCCGCTCCTGATGGTCCACAGAACATTGCGAATACGCCAAGTGACGATGACCAGGGCTGAACATCTGCAGCGCCCCCTGCGCTCTAGCACCGCACGATGCCTTCCGCCGCAAGCGCTGCTTGTCCGCCCATCCCCACGGCGCCGATCTGCTGTCCCGCGCTATCTACCCCTGTGAATTCCACGATTCAGAGGAAAACCATCCTTCCCGTTCGGCCAGCAGGGCTGCCTCGGTCCGTGATCCGACGCCCAGTTTGCTGTAGATATGGGTCAGGTGGGCCTCAACGGTACGCACGCTCAGGCCCAGATCGTGCGCGACTTGGTGGTTGGACAAACCCTGGGACACGAGGCAAAGCACCTCTTTTTCCCGGGAGGTGAGGGCCATCCTGGGCGTTTGCTCTACATCACCGGACAAATGCCGGACAACCACGGAGGCAATCGAGGGGGGCAGAACCGACTCACCCCGGCTGGCAGCCCGGATGGCGTCTAGGAGCTCATTAAGGCCCACGGTCTTGGGAAGGTAACCGATGGCTCCCGCTTCCAGCAATGGGATCACATGGTCCCGATCTTGGTGGGCCGTGAGGACCAGCACCCGGGCGCCCGGATACTCGCCGACGATGTGGCGAGTCGCCTCCAGGCCGTTGCCTCGGGGCATGGCGATGTCCATTACCACCACGTCAGGGTGCAATTGCCTGGTCAGGCGCACGGTATCTTTGCCGGTGCTGGTCTGCCCCACGACGACCATGTCTGGCTGGTGATCTACCAGTTCAGCCGTTGCCTCGCGCAGCACAGCGTGATCGTCAGCCAGCAAGACGCGGATCTTGCTTCCCATGGTATCCCTCTTCCATCCTTCTCGGGCAAGATCAGTATACCACAGCATAGCGGATGTGTCTACCAGGAATTGATAAGATAGCGCCCACCGATGCTGATGAGCCGGCCCCAATGACTCATTTTTCTTTGAGCCCCTGCCCCTACCTCGGCGAGCGGAGGGGACGGTATGGCAGACCATCGCACAGAAGAGAAGAGCCAAGGAACACACGGCCAAGTTGACCATCCCGCATCTAGGGTGTATAATGATGGCGCGTTTCGCAGAGTGTACGGAGTACATGGCGCAGGCACGCTATATCGGTCCGGCCACTGGTTGTATACTGGACCTGACCAAGTTGAATCATGACTCTGCCGAAAAGAGGTCTCGACCACAGAGGACACCAAGAGCACAAAGTACCAAAAAGCTGTCATCCCAATAAATCGGGGGTACGTTCGTAGCAGGCGTGCCGTTGGCAAAGTGCGCACTACAAATAGCTTTTCCTCCAG
>JASFTJ010000109.1:0-7119 GCA_050053615.1 Anaerolineae bacterium
GACGCCGTCCTCACGCAGGATTTTGGCCACTTCTTCGGCCACGTCGGGATCCTCGCGACTGAGCAGTTGATCCCGACGCTGGATGATGGTCACCTTGCTGCCAAAGCGGCGGAACATCTGGCCGAACTCCAAACCGATGTACCCCCCACCGATGACCAGTAGGTGAGCTGGCGCTTTGTCCAACTCCATGACGGAGGTGGAATCGAGGTAAGGAACTCCGTCCAGGCCGGGCAAATCGGGCACTCGCGGTCGGGCGCCAGAGTTGATAAAGATCTTGGGGGCGGTCAAATGACGGGCGCCGCCATCGTTCAGCCTGACCTCGATTGATTGGGCGCTGGTGAAGCGGGCCTCGCCCATCAGCAGGTCCAGTCCCTCCGTGTCCTCGATGCGCCGTTCGCTGCCCCCTCGGAAGCTCTCCACGATATCGCGCTTGCGCTGACGGACCGCTTTCAAGTCTACCCTTACATCGCCGATGTGGATGCCATAGTCAGCTGCCCGTTGGGCAAGGTAGGCTACCCGCGCGCTGGCGACCATCGTCTTGGTCGGCGTGCAGCCTTTGTTGACACAGGTGCCGCCTACGTGCTCCCGTTCGACGAGGGCCGTCTTCCAGCCAGCATTGGCCAGAGCCGTGGACAGAGGCCCGCCGGCCTGTCCGGCGCCAATGATGATGGCATCATACGGTTCAGCTGTTGTCATAGGTGTGCAAGCCTCCTCATGGGTTCGCTGTCATGCGATCATGCCTCGATCTTTACCCCTCTCCAAAAGGCGACATGGTCCCTGATCTGCTTCGCTGCCGGTTTGGGAGAGGGATAATACCAGGCAGCATCCTTGTTCACCTTGCCTTCTACAACGACGTCGTAATAGCTCGCCTGCCCCTTCCACGGGCAAGTGGTGTGCTTGTCACTCTCTTTGAAGTAGTCTCGGTTCACTGAATCGGGAGGGAAGTAGTGATTGCCTTCCACGACGATGGTTTGGTCACTTTTGGCCAAAATGGCCCCGTTCCAGATTGCTCTCACGATGCTCTCCTTTTCTGCTTCGTAGTGTTTGTAGTTGTCCGTTCGATCCCTCTCAGGTTCTGTGTTCGGGACGCTGCGAACGCTCGCCTTCTTACCCCTTTCTCGAAAACAGCACGGACACGCCCGGGACTCGGGACTTTCCAACTTGTCAGGGGGATGGTTTGGGCCGGATGTAGGCCAAGCCGTACAGCACCGAACTGGCCCTTGGGCATACGGGCTTTTCCTGATGTTGTGCGGATTGGTTGGTGAACGACATATGTACCTTCCTTGTTGGTCAAGCCTTTCTCCTGTCCCCTACGCGCAATGCAGGCATTCGCCGTCGTCTGCCTGTTGCATCAAGTTGGCGACAAGCGCCGTCCAGCCGGTCTGGTGACTGGCTCCCAGCCCGGCGCCGTTGTCGCCATGAAAGTATTCGTAGAACAGCACATAGTCGCGCCAGTGCGGGTTGGTCTGGAGCAGCCGCTCGCTGCCAAACACTGGTCGGCGTCCTCCGTCGTGCGGATCTTGCAGGAAAATGCGCGTCAAGCGCCGGGCCACCTCGTCGGCGGCTGCGCCCAGTGTGAGCCACGTACCCGAACCGCTTGGTACCTCCACTTTGAGCCCGTCGCCGTAGTGGTGATGGTATTTGCGCAGCGCCTCGATCATTAGGTAGTTGATGGGAAACCAGATGGGGCCACGCCAGTTAGAGTTGCCACCAAACAGTCCCGTTGTGGACTCGGCGGGCTCGTAGCGCACCGTGTAGGCCTGGCCGCTGACGGAACAGGTGAAAGGCTGGTTGGCGTGATAGCGAGAGAGGGCGCGGAAGCCATAATCAGACAGAAACTCCTCGGAATGGAACAGGCGCTCAGCGATGCGGGCCAGCCTTTCGCGGCCCACAATGGCCAGCTGGTAGTGACCGTGGGCTCCTTTTTCCTGCAGCGGCGCTACATTGTCCACCAGGTGCGGCCGGTACTGGAGGAACCACTCCAGGCGCCGTCGGAAGCGGGGCAAGTGCGCCAGGCGCTCCGGCTCCAGGGCCTGCACGGCCAGCAGCGGGATCAGACCTACGAAGGAGCGAACCCGAAGCGGCAGAAAAACGCCATCCGGCGTGTGGAGGACATCGTAAAAAAAGCCGTCCCGCTCATCCCACAAGCTGACATCGTGGCCGCCCATGGTATAGAAGGCATTGGCGATGTAGATAAAGTGTTCGAAAAACTTGGTGGCCACGTCCTCGTAGGCCGGTTTCGTGCGGGCCAGTTCCAAGGCGATGGCCAACATCTGGAGGCTGTACATCGCCATCCAAGCAGTACCGTCGGCCTGCTCGATGTGACCGCCGGTCGGCAATGGCGCGCTGCGGTCAAAGACGCCGATGTTGTCCAAGCCGAGGAATCCGCCCTGAAAGACGTTGTTGCCGTCGTGGTCCTTGCGGTTCACCCACCAGGTAAAGTTGAGCAGCAGCTTGTGAAAGACTTTTTCCAAAAAGTCGGTGTCGGTTCCGCCGGTGAGCTGGTAGACCTGCCATGTCGCCCAGGCGTGGACCGGCGGGTTGACGTCATCCAATGCCCATTCGTAGGCCGGGAGCTGGCCGTTGGGGTGCATGTACCACTCGCGCAGCAGCAGGATGAGCTGGCGCTTGGCCCACTCCGGATCGATCAGAGCGATGGGCACGGTATGGAAAGCCAGGTCCCAGGCAGCGTACCAGGGGTACTCCCACTTGTCGGGCATGGAGAGCACGTCCAGATTGTAGAGGTGTCCCCAATCAGCGTTGCGGCCGTGCCTGCGCGACGCAGACGGCGGCAACTGGGCAGGGTCACCCTCGAGCCATAGTTCGACGCTGTAGTGGTAGAACTGCTTGGTCCACATCAGCCCGGCCAGGGCCTGGCGCTGCACTTGACGCTCATCGTCGGTCAGGTCTTTGCGTTGAATCGCGGCGTAGAACTCGTCCGCCTCGGCGATGCGCTGCTCAAAGACGGTGTCAAACTCGGCAAAGGGCTTGTCGTGCTCGATGTTCGAAAAGCGCGTGCGCACGACGAAACTCTGGCCCGGTTCGACGGTGGTCTGGAAATGCGCGGCGACCTTGGTGCCCACCCCCTCCGGGTTCACCCGGTCCGAAAGCCCGTGGATAACGGCATCGTTGATGCCGTCCTTGACGTACGGCGTGGTGTTGCGTGACCCGAACAAGCGTTCCGCATTGGTCTCGTTCTCGGTGAACAACAACCGCCTGCTTTGTTCTTTTGTGGCGCCTTCGGCTTCCACATACCACCACCGCTCACCCAGGTGGCGGTCCTCCGTGTAGATGGTATGCGGCTCGATGGCTCGTAGTTCCGGGCGCGGCCGATCATAGCCCCACGACCAGGTGTTACGGTACCACAGGTGGGGCAGCACGTGGATGGGCGCCGTCTCTGGCCCACGATTGACGGCCGTGGTCCGGCACAGGATATCCTCCTCACCGGCTTTGGCGTACTCGACGAATACGTCAAAGTAGCGGCCCTCGGCAAGGACGTCGCACAGCGCATCCACCAGTTCGAACTCGGGCGCCTCACGGCCCCGCCGGCGGTTTTCCTCAACCAATTGGGCATAGGGATACTCGACCTGGGGATACTTGTAGAGCATTTTCATGTAGGAGTGGGTGGGCGTGCTGTCCAGGTAGTAATAGCACTCTTTTACATCCTCGCCGTGGTTGCCCTCATTGCCGGTCAGCCCAAAGAGCCGTTCCTTGAGGATGGGATCCCGCTCGTTCCACAGGGCAACGGCCAGGCACAGGTTTTGGAAGCGATTGCTCACGCCGGCCAGACCGTCCTCGTTCCAGCGATAGGCGCGGCTGCGGGCGTGGTCGTGCGGAAAATAGTCCCAGGCTTCCCCCGTGGCGCTGTAATCCTCGCGCACAGTACCCCAGGCGCGCTCACTGACGTATGGCCCCCACTGCTTCCAGTCGGCGCGGCGCGCTTCCGAGTCTGTCAATCGCTTATGTTCAATCGTCTGAGATTGTGACATATCTCTCTCCTGTCGCAGACGGATTCATGAGCCAACACGACGCCCAGTCCCATCTCCGCTTGTCTTGACGGGATTTTTTGGGCCGTCCCTACATCCTGACCGCGCAGGACTGGACGCCCAGATTCCCACACCAAATAAACGTGTATCGGGCGACGCACGTACTCGCGACCGAATTTCGGGAGCCTTGGAGCAGTGTCGCCAGAGCGATGCTCATTGTCACTGTTGCAGTATAGCATAGAGTGAGCAATGATAAAGTAAGAAATCCCACTGCTATCCTTACGCTCGATCACATGCCAAGATCTAGCTTCAGCGCCCCCAGCGGTCCGCCTGAGCAGACAGGCAAGTTTTGACACCTCCCCCCCGCTGATGTATAATGACTCGCGGTTGCGTGAGCGGACGATCCGGAGCTGCAGCCGGTTTGATGCGGTGGTGGCCTTTGTGATTGTCCTGCCAACGGGATGCACCTCATGGGAGGTACGGACTTGTCGTCGTATCCAAGTGTATCGGTCATCGTTCTCAACTGGAACGGCCAGCGATACCTGGAAAGATGTCTCGGGTCGCTGTCCACCCAGACTTTTCCAGAGTACGAGATCATTTTAGTCGACAACGGTTCGACCGATGGCTCGGTCGACTTTGTTCGGCAGCGTTTTCCGGATGTGCGTATCGTTCGGAATGCGTCGAATATCGGCTTTTCGGCGGGCAATAATGCGGGAATACGAGCCAGCGAAGGCAGATACGTGGCTACCTTGAACAATGATACCGACGTAGACTCGCGGTGGTTAGAGGAGCTGGTCTGTGCCATGGAGTCTGATCCGGCGGTGGGCATGTGTGCTTCAAAGATGCTGCGCTGGCATCAGCCGGGCGTAATTGATTCTGCCGGTGTGAACGTGGACGTACTGGGTTTTGCCTGGGATCGGTGTGGCGGAGAGAGGGATGATGGTTCGAACTCTCGGCCCGTTGAGGTATTCGGCGTTTGCGCAGGGGCTGCCCTGTTCCGTCGAGAGATGCTGGATCAGGTAGGTCTGTTCGATCCAGACTTTTTCATCTATCTGGAAGATGTGGATTTGGCGTGGCGCGCCCGGTCGCAGGGGTGGAAGTGCTTGTATGTTCCCACTGCAGTAGTCTATCACATTCATGCTGGCACAGTGGGGGAAGAGACGTCGTTCAAAAGTCGCTTGTTGGGGCGCAACAAAGTGTGGCTGTTGTGCAAGAATTATCCTTTTCCTGCCTTGCTGTGGTACGGGCCATTGATTCTCGCATATGATCTAATGGCTGTGGGGCACTCCCTTGCTGCGGGACGGGGCCTGAGCGTCTTGCGAGGGCGTGTAGAGGCGCTGAGCAGAATCCCTCGCATGCTGGCCAAGAGGCGACGGATCGCACGAAAGGTATCATCCCGCATGATGTTGTCCAATCTGCATCCGATGGAGAGCCCCTTGGCACTAAGACGTCGCTATGCGCGCATGCGAGTTGTCGGGGACAGACCAACTGTCGACCGGGGTGATGCGCCATGCAGCGGTTGATGGCGCGAAGCTCGTGGCGAGATGGTGGTGTTGAGCTTTGAAACTTGTCATCCAGATCCCCTGTTATAATGAAGAGGCTACCCTTCCCCTCACGCTGCAGGATTTGCCGCGTGCGCTGCCCGGCGTGGACCAGGTCGAGTATCTGGTGATCGACGACGGCAGCACCGATCGCACCGCTGAGGTGGCGCAGGAACTGGGTGTTCATCACTTGGTTCGCCTCAGACAACATCGAGGATTGGCCACTGCCTTTGTCGCTGGCCTGGAGGAGGCGTTGCGCCTGGGCGCCGACATCATTGTCAACACCGACGCCGACAATCAATACCGCGGTGCGGACGTGGAGCGGTTGGTCACCCCGATTCTGCACAAGCAGGCCGACATCGTCGTCGGCGATCGGGGAGTGGCGACCGTGACGCGCTTTTCTGTCCTCAAGCGGTGGCTTCAACGGTCGGGAAGTTGGATTGTACAACAGGCAGCTGGTGTAAACATTCCGGATGCCACTAGCGGGTTTCGTGCCCTGACCCGAGAAGCGGCGCTGCGCACCCTCGTCTTGAGCGAGTACTCTTACACGTTGGAAACCCTCATTCAAGCCGGTGCGCGCCAGATGGCCGTCGAATATGTGCCGGTGCGCACCAATCCCCAGACTCGCCCTTCGCGGCTGATGCGCAACCTGCCGCAGTATCTGACCCACTCTTCCCTCACCATCCTTCGCACCTATGCCCTCTACCGCGCCTTGCGCGTTTTTCTGGGCATAGGCGGGATCATGATCGCGGCCGGCGTCATGCTGAGCCTGCGCTTTGTCTACTTTTTTGTCGTGCAGGGAGGTGAGGCGGGCAAGGTGCAATCGTTGATCCTGGCGGCTATCCTGCTCATCGTCGGCTTCCAGGTATGCCTCATCGGGCTGATGGCCGATCTGATCGGCTTTAATCGCAAGATCCTGGAGGAGACGCTCTATCGCGTGCGGCGGTTGCAGATAGAGCAGGAGGACTGATGCGGCGTGTTCTATGTTTCGTCGCAACGGGGCTGGCCTGCCTGCTCACCCTGGCTGCCTGCGGGTCATTCGTGGATGCGTCACAGCCCCGCACCGACGCTTCCCCTGTCGCAGCCAACGAACTGGGCCAGACCTTTGTCGCTCACCACGATGGTCTGACCGGGGTAGATGTGGCGCTCGCGCCGGGGTCCGAGTTGGCGACCCTCACCCTGCACGACGACCCTGGAGGTCAGACCCTGGCAAGGGCTCAGGCCCAGGCGGCGTCGGAGGGACCCTGGACCCGCTTCACCTTTGCACCCCTCGCCCATTCGCACGGTCAGCGCTATTATCTGGCCATCTCCGCCCCCGATCCCCTGACGGCCTCATCCGGGCCGGCCGGCGCCTACCGAGACGGCGCCCTCTACATAGACGGGGTTGCCCGGGAAGCGCAACTAACCTTCCGGCTGGTCTACGATCCGCTCCATGCTGCCCTGGGGCTGTTGGTCTGGCTCCTGCGCGGCTTGTTGCCCGGCCTGGCGGCGCTGGCTTTGTTGCTCTTGCCCGGTGCGGCCCTGCTGGCCTGGCTTGCACCCCCTAAAGCCCACGGTTCCACGGGAGCTGTGGGCAGCCTGGTCCTGGCGGC
>JASFTJ010000110.1:0-7075 GCA_050053615.1 Anaerolineae bacterium
CGCCCTGGCCTTTCCTCTCATCTTTCTAATGGCTAACCTGGGCACCCTGGCCGTCATCTGGATCGGCGGGCTGCGCGTCATCGGCCAGGACATGACCATCGGCGAGCTGGTGGCCTTTAACAGCTACCTGATGATGACCATGTTCCCTCTGTTCATGCTAGGCATGATCATCGCCATGGTCTCGCGGGCCAGCGCCAGCACCGAGCGCGTGTTCGAGATTCTGGACGCCGAATCGGAGGTGGTGGAAAAGTCGGAGGCGTCCGAACTGCCAGCTATCGAGGGGCGCGTGGCCTTTGACAGCGTGTGGTTCCGCTACTTTGGGCCGAAGGGCGACAACGGATCTGGAGAATTGACGCATGCCGACTTGTCCGGTGGCGACCAGGCACCGGGGACGGCGGCAAAGCGCGGCACAGGATTCCCCAATGCCCCGACTCCCGATAACTGGGTGCTCAGAGACGTGACCTTTACCGCCGAACCCGGCCAGGTGATTGCCCTCCTGGGGGCCACCGGCTCGGGCAAGAGCACGATCATTAACCTGATCCCCCGCTTTTACGACGTGACGCGGGGCACAGTGACCATAGACGACATAGATGTCCGCGACGTGACGCTGGACTCGCTGCGCTCGCAGATCGGCATGGTGCTGCAAGAGACGACGCTCTTCACCGGCACCGTCCGCGACAACATCGCCTACGGCAAGCCAGACGCGACCATGGACGAGATCATCGCCGCCGCCCAGGCCGCCGAGGCCCACGACTTTATCACCGGATTCGCCGACGGCTACGACACCGAGGTCGGCGAGCGGGGCGTGACCCTCTCGGGCGGGCAGAAACAGCGGGTGGCCATCGCCCGCGCGCTGCTCCTCGACCCGCGCATCCTCATCCTGGACGACAGCACCAGCAGCGTGGACATCGAAACCGAGTACCGCATCCAGCAGGCGCTGGACAAGCTGATGGTGGGCCGCACCAGTTTTGTCATTGCCCAACGCATCAGCACCGTGCAGGACGCCGACAACATCCTGGTCCTGGACGGCGGACGCATTGCGGCAGTGGGCACCCACGAGGACCTGCTGCGCGACAGCCCCATCTATGCCGAGATTTACGGCTCGCAGCTCCGGGACGAGTGCGAGTTGAGGCCCGAGTGTGAGGAAGACTTGGAGCTTGAGGCCGAGCCTGTGCCCGCGGGAGTAGGCGGCGCTCTCTAGCGCCGGCGGATCGTATTTCCTACTCATAAAGGAGGTAGATATGTTTGGTGGACCGATGCGACATATGCGCCAGGGGCGCGACGAAAAAGCGCAGGACATGGGCAAGACGCTGCGGCGACTGGCCGCCTACCTCAAGCCCTACTGGCTGCCGCTGCTGGGCGTGGGCGTCTTGCTCATCGTGGGCACACTGTTGCAGTTGGCAGCGCCCTACCTTATCGGCCGGGCGGTCGACGAGTTCATCGTCGCCGAGGATCGCCAGGGACTGGCCATGACCATGCTCTTGCTGCTGGGGACCTACCTCGGCTCGTGGGCGACCACCTACGGACAGTTTTACGGCATGGTCTTTGTCGGCAACAACATGCTCTACGAACTGCGAGCCCACATCTTTGACCGCATCCAGTCGCTGTCCCTCACATTTTTCGACCGGCACGAGGCCGGCGACCTGATGAGCCGCGTGACCAACGACGTGGATACCATCGGCCAGGTGCTCAACGCCGGGCTGATCCAGACTCTCGGCAGCTCGCTGATCATCTTCGGCATCATGGCGGCCATGCTCAGCCTCAACTGGCGGCTGGCCCTGGCGACGTTCATCATCCTGCCGTTCATGATCGCCTCTAGTGTGATCCTCTCTGGCCGGGCTCGCCGCGCCTTCCGCGAGACGCGCAAGACCATCGGCAGCGTCAGCGCCGACCTGGAAGAAAACATCTCGGGCGTGCGGGTGGCCCAGGCCTTTGCCCGCGAGGGGGAAAACATCCAGCGCTTCGACGCCTTAAACCGTGCCAACCGCGACGCAAACGTCAACGCTCAGGGCATCACGGCCGCCTTTTCGCCCACGCTCGACGTGCTGAGCACCATCGGCCTGGCCATCGTCATCGGCTACGGCGGCTACCTGGCTCTACGCCAGCCGCCGCTGGTGACCGTGGGCGTCATCATCTCCTTTCTGGTCTACGTGCGGCGCTTTTTCCAGCCGATCCGGCAACTGGCCACGCTCTATGCCCAGCTGCAATCGGCGGTAGCCGGCGCGGAGCGCATCTTTGAGCTGATCGACACCGAAGCCGATCTGGTGGACGCAGCCGACGCCGTCGAGATGCCACTCATCGAGGGCCGCGTCGAGCTTGAGGACGTCTCTTTCCACTACAAGCCGGAAGAGCCGGTGTTGCGCGACGTCAGCCTGGTGGCCGAGCCGGGACAGACAGTGGCCCTGGTCGGACCCACCGGCGCGGGCAAAACGACGCTGATCAACCTCATCGGCCGTTTCTACGAAGCGGTGGAGGGCTCGGTGCGCATCGACGGCCGCGACGTGCGTTCGGTGACGCGCGCCAGCCTGCGGGCGCAGATGGGCATCGTTCTGCAAGATACCTTCCTGTTCAGCGACACCATCCTGGAGAATATCCGCTACGGGCGGCTCGACGCCACGGACGAGGAAGTGATCGAGGCGGCCAGCCTGGCCAACGCCGACGCCTTCATTACTCGCTTGCCAGACGGCTACCAAACCGAGCTGTCGGAGCAGGGGCGCAACCTGAGCCAGGGCCAACGGCAGCTCCTCGCCATCGCCCGGGCCATCCTGGCCGACCCGCGCCTGCTGATCCTCGACGAAGCAACCAGCAGCGTGGACACCCGCACCGAGCTACTCATCCAGCAAGCCCTCGACCGGCTGCTCCGGGGCCGCACCAGTTTCGTCATCGCCCACCGGCTGAGCACCATCCGCAACGCCGACCAGGTGTTGGTGCTCCAGGAGGGGCGCGTCGTCGAGAGGGCGGTCAGCGTCTCCGGAAAATCAGCCCATGCCCAACTGCTGGACCTGGGCGGCGAGTATTTCAATCTCTACACCAGCCAGTTCCGCCAGGATCAAGATGCGGAGGCCCCGGCACTCACAGGCCCTCGTGGGAGTGGTCGACCGCTCGTAGAAGCGGCAGTAGCCTAGTCAAACAAGCAATACGCTTGTGATGATCAGGGTGGGAGCAAGTCTACCTCGCCCCTGCTGTCTTTGCAGAAACTGCCTATCTCTGGTAAACTAGGGGGGAAACCGGACGAGGAGAATTGATGACCACCCAGGCGCTCTATCTTAAATATCGACCCCAAACGTTCGAGGAAGTGGTAGGCCAGGAGCCGATCACCCAAACCCTGCGCAACGCTCTGCGCCAGGGTCGCCTGCGCCACGCCTACCTGTTCACCGGGCCGAGGGGCACGGGCAAAACCACCACCGCACGCCTCCTGTCCAAGGCGGTCAACTGCCACGCGCCCAAAAAGGAGCGCCCCTGCAACGAATGTCCCATCTGCATAGCTATTAATGAAGGGCGATTGCTGGATCTGATCGAGATCGATGCCGCCAGCAATCGGGGCATCGACGAGATCCGCGACATCCGAGAGAAAGTCGGCTTCCGGCCCAGTGAGGGGCGCTTTAAAGTGTATGTACTGGACGAAGCGCACATGCTCACCGAACAGGCCTTCAACGCGCTGCTCAAGACATTGGAGGAGCCGCCGCCCCACGTAATTTTCGCACTGGTCACCACCGATCCCCACAAGATCCCGGCGACCATTACCTCGCGCTGCCAGCGTTTTGACTTCAAACGCATCCGCATGCAAGCTATCATAGATCGGCTGGCCTATGTCGCCGAGCAGGAAGGATTGACTGTGGAGCCAGCGGCGTTGGAACTGATCGCCCGCCAGGGCGCCGGCGCCCTGCGCGACGCCATCAGCTTGCTGGATCAGTTGACCAGCTACGGCGACGAGATCACGCTGGATCAGGTCCAGATGGTACTGGGCACCGTCGCTGGTGAAGCGGCGGGCAAGGTGGCGGCCTGCCTGGCCAGTGGGGACGTAACCGAGGGGCTAGGACTGATCAACGACGCAGTGAACGATGGTGCGGATCCTCGCCAGTTCAGCCGCGAGGTGGTAGAGTATTTGCGCGGGCTGCTTCTCGTCAAGAAGGGGGCGGGAACCCAGCTGCTCAACGTTACGGCCGAGCAGTCCGAAGAAATGACGGTCCTGGCCGAACGGATGCCGATGGAGCTGCTCTTGCGAGCCATCCACCTGTTCAACGAGGCCGCGACCGACCTGAGGCGCGGTCTCCAGACCGTCCCCCAGCTGCCGCTGGAGATGGCTCTGGTGGAGAGCATCGTGGAACAGAAGGCGCCGATGTCGCCTGCGTCTTTGGGAGAGTCGGACTCTCAATCTGCAACGTCGCCTTCGCAGCCCGCATCGAAGCCGCAGGCCCAACGCGTGGCAGAGCAGCCAGCGCCCTCTCTAACTCAGACTGCAGATGTGCAGGCTCAACCGCCCAAGTCGGCAGAGCCTGAATCCACATCACAAGCGTCGGCAGAGGCTCTATCACTTGGGCAGGTGGTTCGAGCCTGGGATAGGATCTTGCAAACCGTGCGACAACACAACCCAACAGCCGAGGGCGCCTTGCGCTCCGGCTGTGAGCCGGTGGAGGTGAACGGCAACGAAATCGTCGTCACCTTTCCGTATCCCTTCCTGCGGGAAAAGCTAGGCGATCCCCAACGCAAGATGGAAATTCAAGACGCGCTGACCAAAGTGCTCGACACCAAGTGCCGCCTTGAACTGGTGCTGGCCTCGGAGTATACACCTCGGCAGCAAACACCGGCGCCGGAAAAGACACCAGTGGCCGTCGCGGCGGATGACGGTGTACCAGATCCCATCTCCCGCTGGGCGGAAGAGCATGGCGGAGAAGCGAGCATTATTCAACCATAAGAGCGACACGGAATCTCGCTATGCAACACAGGAGGAATGACACATGGCAAAAGGGAAAGGACGGCGCTTTCGCGCCCCCCGGTCTGGCGGCCGGAAAGACATGATGCAGCAAATCCAAAAACTGCAGGAGGAGATGCTTCAAACCCAAGAGGAACTAGGCGACAAGAAAGTCACCGCGAGCGTTGGGGGTGGAGTGGTTGAAGTAGTCATGTCAGGACACCAGCGGGTGCAGTCTATCAGCATTGACCCCGAAGTGGTGGACCCCGAAGACGTGGAGATGTTGCAGGACCTCATCATGGCTGCGGTCAACGAAGCCATCGAGCAGTCGCAGAGCATGGCCGCCGAGCAGCTGGGGGGCCTGACCGGCGGGCTTGGCTTGGGCGACCTGGGTGGGCTCTTGGGCTAGAGGCCGCGCGAAATGGCTACCGTCACACCCGAGCCGGTCACCCGGCTGATCGAGGCCCTTGCCCAACTACCCGGCATCGGCCCCAAGACCGCTTCGCGGCTGACCTTCTACCTGCTCCGCCGTCCGGCCGAGCAGGCCGAGGCGTTGGCCGACGCGGTCCGCGACTTGAAGCAAAAAATCGTCTTTTGCAGCATCTGTTACAACATCACCGAAGCAGATCCCTGTGCTATCTGTCAAGACGAGGCCCGCGACCGGTCCATTGTGTGCGTGGTCGAAGAACCGCTGGACGTGCTGGCCATCGATCGTACGGGCGAGTACAAGGGACTGTATCACGTACTGCACGGTGCGATCTCGCCGGTGGATGGCATCGGCCCCGACGAGCTGCGCATCAACGAGCTGATGGCGCGCCTCAAGAGCGGCGGGATCCGCGAGGCGCTGCTGGCGACCAATCCCAACCTGGAGGGGGAAGCGACGGCCATGTACTTGGCGCGGCTCATCCAGCCATCGGGGGTTCGTGTTACGCGGCTGGCGCGAGGGCTGCCCGTGGGCGGTGATCTGGAATACGCCGACACGGTGACGCTGGGCCGCGCGTTGGAGGGCCGGATGGAGATGTAGGCTACCGCGCGTCGATAGAAAGCAAAACGGGATGGGCGTGACCGTAGCAGTCACGCTCATCCCGTTGTTGTTTGCCGTTCAAGGTGCAATGTATCTTTGATACAAGTTGCACCTGTGCAGGCTACGGCAGCCACCAGTCAGACGGCTTGTCATCCTTGTCAGGGTAGCCGTCCCCCAGATTAGTCCTAAAGTCCGAACCGCCCCGGTGTGAGATCTACGGCCAACGCTATGTTACGTAAAGTTAAACCGATTTCACGCTCTTTTGAGGAGTAGAGGGAGTAGTACATGAGGGAAGGCAACTTACTCCTTAGCATTCCCCCAAAAGAGGATTAATCATGTGGCAAAGCACTGCTATAATGAATGAAAGTCTTCAACCAATTCAGAGAGATGGCAAATTGGGCACAAGAGTGGTGAAATCATCACAAATAGCATCTATGGTGAGATCCGCAACGACAAAGCCAGGTACTCAGCTGCTAGAGAAATCGATCTGGACAAGCATCCGTTCAGGACCCGCTATTGTCCGCTTGCTCCTGCTTTGTGCAGTGAACAGGGGAGGCCCCTACCGTGGCCCGAATTCTGATCGCCGAGGATAATAGGTTGGTACGCTGGACGTTATCCACCCTTTTGCGATCCAATGGCTACGAGGTGGATCAAGCGACAGACGGACGAGAGGCAGTGCATCGTTTCGTTGCTCGTTCTTTTGACGCCGTCCTGCTCGATGTACACATGCCTGACATGGATGGATTGGAAGCGTGTCGCCGAATGCGACAAGAATCCAAAGTGCCTATCCTAATGATCTCGACCAATGACCATCCAACCATCCGTCAGCAGGCCCTCGATTGTGGGGCAAACGCGTTCCTACGTAAACCGTTGGATGGTAAGCATCTTCTGGCTTCGGTCCGCGACCTGAGTGAAGGACAAAGCGGCCCCATCACTGGTCCTGGTGGGAATCCCCCGCCCCCTCTAGGCAGCCCCTTAGGTTCTGATACGGGGGATGCCCGCCTCTCTTTCTCTGGACAGTGGGCGTATGCTTGTGCGCTCAGCTTTGTGGCAGCTATCTGGGAACAAACTGTTCACTGCGCCCGGCTCTTGACCAGCAGCCCCCAGATGCCCCGCTGGGCGACCTTGTCATCCTGATT
>JASFTJ010000111.1:0-7067 GCA_050053615.1 Anaerolineae bacterium
CATCGAGCTGGGCGCGGAGGGCACCACCTGGGAGGAGTGGACCGACCTGACCAAGCAGGTAGCCGAGGCCACCGGCGTCCAGTACGCCATCTCTATCGACCGCACCGGCCACCGCTTTGCCGGCCCGGCCATGAGCATGGGCGCCACCCTCATCAACGAGGACGGCAACTTTACCATAGACACCCCCGGCTTCCGCGCCTTTGCCGAGCTGCTCAAGAGCTGGCACGAGGAGAACCTCACCCACGCCGAGGTATGGCTGGTAGGCGACAGCCTCAACAGCTGCGTTGACGCCTTCAAGAGCGGCGACCTGGTGATGT
Source organism: Anaerolineae bacterium (assembly GCA_050053615.1). Lineage (GTDB taxonomy): Bacteria > Chloroflexota > Anaerolineae > JAAYZQ01 > JAAYZQ01 > JASFTJ01. The sequence continues at coordinate 318 of JASFTJ010000111.1, forward strand.
GCATGTCGGGCAGTTGGCAGATCGGCGGCCTGGCTCAGGACGTGGACGACGCCTTCGATTGGGTCGTCGTGCCCAACCCCACCGGCCCCGGCGGCTCCACCGGCGTGGCCGGCGGCTCTGCCGTCGTCGCCTTCCAGGACACCGAACACCCCGAAGAGGTTGCCCGGTTGATGGAATACCTGGTCCAGCCGGAGAACTATAGCGCCTTCTCGGCCGGGACCCTGGCCCTGCCCGCCCACAAGGGCGTGGCGCAAGCCGGCGTCGAATTCGACACCGACAACGAGTCGGTCCTCGGCGCCTTGGCCGCTTTCACCGCCGAGGTGCCCAAGCTCCAGGACCAGGCCTGGGCGCTCAACGTCCACCCCTTCGCCTTTGCCTACTATCGCAACAGCGCCAACCGCATCGCCCAGTACCTAACCGAAGAACTGACCCTCGACGAGGCCCTCCAGCGCCTCCAGCAGGACATCGACGATGCCATCGCCGAGGCGGGTGGCTAGTCGGAGTGCATAAACGGCAGGGGCGCAACTCGTGTTCGCGAGCTTGCGCCCCTGCAAACTGTGCCAGAAAGGGGGCGTCGTTTCATGGCTGTACAATCCCGCAGACAGACACGCAAAACGGCAAAGGATCTCGCCGGTCAGGCTTCCTCCTGGCTCGGCAACCTGGTCATCTCGACCGTGGACGTGGTGTTTGGCCCTTTGCAGCGCTTGATCGGCTTTCGCCGCGTGCCTTACCTGTTCGTGTTGCCGAACCTTCTCATTTTTGGCATCTTTATCCTCATTCCTATGCTTTTTAACTTTGTCTACGCTTTCACCGGAGGCACCGAGTTTTTCCCCGACCAGCGGCCCTACGTTGGCACGGCAAACTTTGAACGGCTCCTGACCTGCGACAACTTTTTGGACCCCAACACCTGCCACGAGGACCGTTTTTGGCGGGCTGTGTTCAACACCGGAGGTTACGTCATCGCCCAGGTGAGCTTTATGGTCATCATCTCGCTGGTCACGGCCCTGGTGCTCAACCGCAAGATCAAGGCCCGGGGGTTCTTCCGTAGTGTCTTTTTCTACCCCGTGCTGCTCTCTCCGGTGGTCGTGGCCCTCATCTGGAAGTGGGTTTTGCAGGAAAACGGCCTGCTCAACGGCATCCTCATTGCCCTGGGCGCGGAGAAAATGCCCTTCCTGGTAGACGCCGGCTGGGCTAGATTCTGGGTGGTGACCATCAGCGTCTGGGCCTTTATGGGCTTTTACACCCTCATCCTGCTGGCCGGCCTGCAATCGATCCCGTCGGAGCTGTACGAGGCGGCCAAGATCGACGGGGCCAATGACTGGCAATCCTTCTGGAACGTCACCTTGCCGCTGCTGATGCCGACCATGGTCGTCGTCCTGGTCCTGTCGTTGATCCGGGCCGTGCAGATCTTTGACGTGGTGTTCGCCTTCACCGGCGGCGGCCCCGGCACGGCGACCCTCTACCTGGTCCAGTACATCTATGAGAACGGCTTTGCCAGCCCGACCAAGCAGTACGGCCTGGCGGCGGCGGCGTCGCTGGTCATGGCCGGCACGCTGATCATCCTGACCCTGGCCCAGTTGCTGGTGCGCCGAGGGGAGGAGGCATAGACCGATGGACAGAATCCTTAGCTTTTTGACCCGCACGCGAGGCCAGCGGCGGCTACACTTTACCGACGTCGTGACCTACTTCTACCTCTTTTTGGGCACCGTCGTCATGTTCGGCCCCGTGCTCTGGCTAGTATTGTCCTCGTTCAAGACCTCGGGCGAGGTGGTCAAATTCCCGCCGCGCCTGCTGCCCTACCGCCAGGAAAAGGTCGAGGTCGAGGGCTACGAGGAGTCGCTGCCGCTCTACGAGGTGACCCGCGAGGACGGCTCGACCGCCGTGTTGGCCCAGGTCCGCCGCATCGGCCTGGAGCGGCAGTTGGTCGATCCCGACCAGCCCGGCGAGATCATCAAGGCCCGCCTCGAAGCGACGAAGCCGGTCGAGTCGGTCGTCTTTGGCCTGGACAACTATGTCGAGGGCATCGAGAGCTTTGACTTTGCCGTGTACTTTCGCAACAGCGTCATCGTCACGGTCTTTGCCACGATCCTGACCCTGCTGGTCAACAGCATGGCCGCCTTTGCCTTGAGCAAGTACCAATTCCGGGGCCGCACGGCCATCTTTTTGGTCATGATCAGCACCCTCATGGTCCCGCTGTCGGTGGTGCTGGTGCCCGTCTTTTTGGTCATCACCCGCGTCGGCTGGAACAACAACCTGCTGGGCGTCATCGTGCCCGGCGCGGCGACGCCGACGGGCATGTTCCTGCTGCGCCAGTACATGCTCACCATCCCCGACGACCTGCTCGATTCGGCCCGCATCGACGGCGCCAGCGAGTGGCGCATCTACGCCCAGATCATCCTGCCCCTGGCCCGACCGGCCCTGGCTGTTTTGACCATATTTTCAGTGATGTGGCGCTGGAACGATTTTCTCTGGCCCCTCATCGTGTTGAGCCGCAACGAGTATTTCACCTTGCAGGTCGGCCTTAACTCCTTCCAGGGCCAACTCAACGTCCAGTGGCACCTGATCCTAGCCATGACGGTGTTGACCCTGCTCCCGATCACGATCGTGTTCGCCTTCTTGCAGCGCAACATCACGACCGGCATCGCCACGACAGGCATGAAGTAGATTCCCAAGGCACAAATTGTAATGAGTCAATCGAGCATTGCGCGTCCCGCGCATCAGATGAACGTTCTGGAGAAAAACCTGCTTGGCCTGCCGGCGGCCCAGGTCCCCCGGCTGCTGCCGGGCTTGCTGGCCGTCGGCACCCTCGCCTGGTTCAGCCTGTGGCTGAGCGAGTACGTCGGCGTCACGCTCCTCGGCTTTGACAAGACGCCCATTTCAGCCGTGATGCTGGCCATCCTCCTGGGGCTGATCGCCGGCGCCGTCCTTCCGCTGCGCCAGGTGTTCGAGCCGGGCCTTCAGATCGCCGTGAAAAAGCTCCTGCGCTTGGGCATCATCCTGCTGGGCATCCGGCTGACCATCTTTGACGTGTTCCAGTTGGGCGCCTATGGCGTGCCTATCGTCGTCCTGTGCGTGCTCGCGGCGCTGCTCTTTACGACGCTCAGCAACAGATGGCTCCATCTGCCCGAGCGGCTGGGCACCCTCATCGCCGTGGGCACGTCCATCTGCGGCGTGTCGGCCATCGTCGCCACCGGCCCAGCCATCGACGCCGAGGACGAGGAAGTAGCTTACGCCGTGGCCGTCATCACCATCTTTGGCCTGATCGCGACCATCGCCTACCCCTACCTGGCCAACGTCCTCTTTGCTGGGCAGGCCCTTGACGCCGGGTTATTTATGGGCACGGCCGTCCACGACACGTCGCAAGTCGTCGGCGCCGCCAAGGCCTACGCCGACGTGTTCTCGGCGCCCCGCGCCCTCGACGTGGCCACCGTCACCAAGCTGGTGCGCAACGTGTTCATGGCCCTCATCATCCCCTTCATGGCCTTCTCCTACTCGCGCAAGGCCGGGGACTCGGGCGCGACCGGCGGTCCCAAGGCCCGCGTCCGCAACCTGCTGCCCCTCTTTGTCGTGGGCTTTGTGGCGCTGGCCGCCGTCCGCTCCCTGGGCGATGCGAGTCTCAACGCCGGGGGCAGCGCCTTTGGCCTCTGGGATGACGCGGCCTGGGCGGGCATCCACGACACGATCAAGGGCTGGGCCGAGACCTTGATGGTCGTGGCCCTGGCCGGCGTCGGTCTCAGCACCAACTTCCGCACGTTCAAGGGCCTGGGCGTCAAGCCCTTTCTCGTCGGCCTGGGCGCCGCGCTGGCCGTGGGCCTGGTCAGCTACCTGGCCATTTCGCTCCTGGGCAGTTTTGTAACGCTGTAGCGTCAATGTCGAAAGGGTGTGTTTCATTTCAGTCGAGTTTGGGTTCGTAGTCGGCGATTCATCGCCGCAAAAGCCCGCTCGCCATAGGCGTGCCGCTGGCAAAGCGCTCACTACCAGCGTTTCCTAACCCATCTGAAACATATCCGTACGAATCGATATCGGGTTTATCTAGAATTGGAGAACTGTATGACCTTTCCACACGCAGGAACCTATCTGCGCATCGATCTGAATTCTGGCGACGTGAGCGCCCATCCCATCCCGGAGGCCGACGCCCGTCGCTATTTTTTGGGGAGCGGCTACGCGGCCAAGCTCTACGCCGAAGAGATGGACCCCACTGTCGAGCCCTTTGACCCCCGCAACCCGGTGTACGTGTTCAACGGGCTGCTGTCCGGCACCTTTGCGCCCACAGGCTGCCGGAGCAGTTGGTGCGGGCGCAGCCCCCTGACCGGCATCTGGACCGAGGCCAACATGGGCGGCCACTTTGGCGCCGAGTTGCGGGCCACCGGCGTCGACGGCCTGGTCATCGTCGGACAGGCCGACCGGCCGGTCTATCTCTACGTCCACGACGGCACGGCCGAGATCCGCGACGCGGGCGAGCTATGGGGCCTGGATACGTTCGACGCTTACGACCGCCTGCTCGAAGCGACCGACCCCAAGGCTCGCGCCGGCGTCATCGGCCCGGCGGGCGAGAACCGCGTCCACTTTGCCTCGGTGATGCAGGGCGGCCGCACGCACAGCCGGGCCGCTGGCCGGGGCGGCATCGGCGCGCTGCTGGGCAGTAAACACGTCAAGGGCATCGTCGCCCGCGGCCGGGCGCGCCCCGAGTACGCCGACAGGGCCGGCTTCAGCAGCCTGGTCCGCGAGCTGACGCCCGAGATCCGCGAGGGCTCCAAGGGCATGTCGATGTACGGCACCGCCGGAGGCATGTCGGGCACCGAGTTCACCGGCGACCTGCCCATCCACAACTGGCTGGACGGCTCTTGGGAGGAGGGTGCAGCGGCCATCTCGGGCCAGGTCATCCACGAGGAGTACTGGGTCAAGGACACGAACTGTCACGCCTGCCCCATCGGCTGCGGCAAGGCCATCGCCATCGGGGCAGGACCGTACGCCGGGGTCCGCGGCGAGGGACCCGAGTACGAGACGCTGGCCGGGTTCGGCGCCATGCTGCTCATCGACGACCTGGCCGCCGTGAGCCGGGCCAACGACCTCTGCAACCGCCTGGGCCTGGACACCATCAGCACCTCGGGGACGGTGGCCTTTGCCTTTGAGGCCTTTGAAAAGGGCCTCATCGCGGCCGACGAGACCGGGGGCGTGCCCCTGGCCTGGGGCGAGCCCGAAGGGATGCTCAAGCTGGTCGAGCTGATCGCCGAGCGGCAGGGCGCAGGCCGCTACCTGGCCGACGGCGTGCGGGCCGCGGCGGCCCACCTGGGCGGCGACGCCGAGGCGTTCGCTATCCACGTCAAGGGGCTGGAGGTGGCCTACCACGACCCCCGCGCCTTCCTATCGATGGCCGTCAATTATGCCACGGCCAACCGGGGCGCCTGCCACCTGGAGGGGCTGACCTACTGGACGATGTACGGCGTCGACGCCAGTTCCTGGCTGGAGGAGCCCTACGAGCGCTTTGACAACGAGGGGGCCGGTCGCCAGGCCGCGTCCTTCCAGGACTACCTGTCGCTCTACAACCCGCTGGGGCTGTGCAAGTTCATCGGCAAGATCGGCCTGGCGCCCGAGACGCTGGCCCGGCTTGTCAACGCCGCTACCGGCTGGGACCTGGGCGGCGAGGAGATGATGCAGACCGGCGAGCGCGTGTTCAACCTCAAGCGCCTCGTCAACAACCGGCTGGGCATCACGAAGGCTGACGATACGCTCCCCGAGCGGTTGCGCACCCAGCCGCGCCCCTCGGGCCAGGCGGAGGGACAGCTGCCGGACCTGGACCTGATGCTGGAAGAATATTACAGAGCCCGGGGCTGGCTGTCCGACGGGCGGCCCTCGCCCCAGCGCCTGGAAACGCTCGGGCTGGCCTGGGCTGATTAGGATGGACTATTTGCCACCAGATTGCCTGGGGCTTGAGAGCCCCAGGCTGAAAGGGCAAAGGGCGCTGAAGCGCCCTAGAATCGAGCGCCCGCTAGGGTGCTTTGCTCTCTGAGCCCGATGGCTTCAGCCTCGGGCGATGACTGGCAGCCCAACAACATACAACAGAAAAGCCATCCATCACCAAGACAGGAGGTTTTGATCATGAAAAAAGTCTTTGTCGTCGAAAAGGAGGACAACGTCGGCACGTCGGTGGGTGAGCTCATCGAGGCCGGCGAGACGGTGGGCACCGAGGGCCGCGTCACCGGCTTGACCGTCGTCGCCCGCGCCGACCTGCCCTACGGCCACAAGATCGCCCTGCACGAAATCGCGGCAGGCGAGCAGGTGATCAAGTACGGGCTGAGCATCGGCACGGCCACGACCGACATCCAGGCCGGCGATTATGTCCACGTCCACAACGTGGAGAGCAACCGGGGTCGCGGCGACCAGTACGTCCAGGAGGAGGGAGACCGATGACCGAGTTTATGGGCTACGTTCGCCCCGATGGTTCGGTGGGCATCCGCAACCACGTGCTGCTGCTCTCGGGCACGCTCTACGCTAACAAGCTCTGCGAGCGGGTGGCCGACGCCGTGGAGGGCGCCATCGCCATCAGCCATCCGCTGGGCCGCTGCCAGGTGCGCCCCGACCTGCGCATGACGCGCCGCTTTCTGTCCAACACCGGCATGAACCCCAACGTCGCCGCCGTGGTCGTGGTTGACCACTTTCGCGAGGAGGGCTGCACGGCTTACGACATCGCCGACGACATCCAGACGGCGACCCAGAAGCCGGTAGCCGTAGTCAACATCCGCAAGGCGG
>JASFTJ010000112.1:0-7066 GCA_050053615.1 Anaerolineae bacterium
TCAGGCACATCCATCCTGTTGACAGTCCCCTTACAGCGTCTCCGGGAAACGGGCATCTGAGATCCCCCCTGCTGAGCCACACCCATTATCGATTCAGATGCCGTGAATGGCTTCGCTGAAACAAGGTTTCTTCAGTGAGAAAAGGGGGATACGGCACCCGTTTTCTCTCGACTGCCCTTTTTCCAGGGCAATCGTGAATCAGAAGTCAAGCGCCGGCTGAGCAGCATATCGAAACCAGGCGTTCTTGCACGCCTCGCGCCCTTGATTTCGACACAGCCTTCGGCCCGATCACCCTGCGGGCGCTCGCTTCCTTCCGGCGCCACAGACCACAATGAGCACTATGTGCGTACCTAACCCCCTCTCACAATGTGCCCCAAAGCGTCACTGCCCGAAACGAAAGGTAGCTCATCTGCCTCTCAGGACAAGCGTTGGAACACCGACTTCTACCAGTTTCAGGCAAATGCGAGCTGCCTGGACAAGGGGCAGCCGCAATGATCTCTTTGCACTTTTCGACCTCTTGAGGTAGAATCGAGGACGAACCGAAGGATGCACACGAGGGAGTTTGTAGGTTGCGTCTCGCCATAGTTGTGTTATAATCCCCACCGGAGGCGCGCGTTGATTATTGACTTTCACGCACATATCACCGCACCTGGGATCATCGCCCGGCGGGACGAATACCTAGTTCGTGACGCCTGGTTCCGCGATCTATATGCAAACCCCGAGGCCCGCCTCAGCTCAGCCCAAGACCTGGTCGCCGCCATGGATCAGGCCAGGGTGGATCACGCAGTCGTCTTTGGCTTTGGCTGGCGCGACATGGACCTCTGTCGGCACGACAATGATTATGTCATGGAAGCAGTCGCCCGCTACCCTGATCGTCTCTTTGGTTTTGGCATCGTCAACCCTGCCACCGGACAAGAAGCGGTACACGAGCTCGAGCGCTGCGCGGCCGGCGGGCTGCGCGGCATCGGCGAACTGATGCCGGATGGGCAAGGCTATCGTCTGGACGACGAGAAAGCGATGGCCCCCATCGTCGAGGCGGCTGCAGACCACGACATGGTGCTGCTGACCCATTGCAGCGAGCCGGTTGGCCATCTCTATCCCGGCAAAGGTACGGTGACCCCTGATGAGGTGATCCGCTTTGCCCGTCTCTTTCCCGAGGCCACACTCGTCTGTGCCCACTGGGGGGGCGGGACCATCTTTTACGAACTCATGCCCGAAATTGCTCGCATCATGCGCAACGTCTTTTACGATACAGCGGCCTCCCTCTTCCTCTATCAAGACGACATCTTTTCCCTGGCAGCCCGCTGGGCGCCGGGCAAGGTCCTGTTCGCCACCGACTATCCGCTCATCAGACCGAAGCGCTTTATCGCCCGAATGCAGGCAGCACGCATGCCTACCGCCACCCTGCGACGGATGCTGGGGGGCAACGCCTGGCGGGTGCTCAAGCTAGGGGAAGACGAATAAACCAAGAGTACACTGATTTCTCCTTGATCAGGAGACAAGACTGGAGGAATAATCCGATCCGTGTCTACATTGCGAACCTTTATCGCTATTGAACTGGACGAGGAGCTGAGGGAAGCCCTGGGCCAGTTGCAAGACCAGCTCCATCGGCAGGTAGCGCCGCGCAGTGTCCGCTGGGTGAGACCCGAGGGCATCCATCTGACGCTCAAGTTCCTGGGCGACACCCCCATGGACAAAGTGCACGAGGTCAAGACCGTGCTGGCCCAGGCTGCCGGCGAGGTTGGCCCCTTCACCATCATAGCGGCTGAGCTGGGCTGCTTTCCCAACACCCGACGGCCGCGCGTGTTATGGGTCGGTCTGGAGGAGCTGACAGGCAAGCTGATGCAACTGCGCGACGCCATCGAGGCCCACGTGGCGCCTCTTGGCTTTCCCACTGAACGACGACGCTTCCACCCGCACCTCACCGTGGGTCGGGTGCACCGCCGCGCTTCCAAGTCGGAAGTGCGCGAAATCGGCCAGATGGTGACCACTAGCGAGATCGGCACACTCGACGAGATGACCGTCACGTCTGTCTCGTACATCAAGAGCGATCTCAGACCCAGCGGGGCAGTGTACACTACTCTGTTTGAGGCCGCGCTGCGAGGAGATTGAGGGACATGTTGTTTATCGCCGTCATCGGCTCGGCGAGTTGCAGTACGGAGATAGCCGCACTGGCTCGTGGGGTAGGTCGGGAAATCGCCCGGCGGGGCGCCGTGCTGATCTGCGGCGGCCGCGGCGGCGTGATGCAGGCGGCCTGCCAGGGGGCCAAAGAGGCCGGCGGCCTCACGGTCGGCATTCTGCCCGGCGTCGACCGAGGTGGAGCCAATCCCTTTGTGGACGTGCCGGTGGTCACTGGACTGGGGGAAGCGCGCAACACAATCATCGTGCGCACGGCTGACGCCGCCATTGCCATCCACGGAGGCTACGGCACCCTGTCAGAGATCGCGCTGGCTCGCAAAATGGGACGCCCAGTAGTCGGTTTGAGCACCTGGGAGCTGCGGCAGGATAGCCAACCGGTGAAAGCCGTAATCCAGGCCTCCACCCCAGTCGAAGCTGTGGAATTGGCTCTTACTCTAGCAGAGGAGAAGCATGTCTAACCAAAGGAGGCACTTCGGCGAACTGAGGCTGATCGCCGGCAACGCCAACCCATTCCTGGCTCAAGAAATCGCCGAGGAACTTGGTCAGCCTCTGGAAGAGGCCCAGGTTGGGCGCTTTGACGACGGTGAAGTCCAGGTCGATCTGGACTGCGTGGTCCGGGGCACGGATGTGTTTGTCATCCAGCCGATCTGCCAATCTCACACCAGCCCTATTACACGGCCCTGTCTGGCAGACGGCGCGCCCGGGGGCACGAGCGATGACAGCTGCACGTACCAGTCCATCAACGACAACCTGGTGGAACTGCTGGTAATGATCGACGCAGCGCGGCGCGCCTCGGCCGGTCGGATCACCGCTGTGGTGCCTTACATGGCCTATGCCAAGCAGGAGAAGAAAAAGCGGGGCCACGAGCCAATCACCGCCAAGCTGGTGGCCAATCTAATCACCACCGCCGGGGCGGATCGATTTCTGACCGTGGACCTGCACACACCGGCCATCGAGGGCTTTTTCGACATTCCGGTGGACCACATGCGTATGGCGTTCCTGATGGGGTCCTACTATCGCAACCGATTGGATCGGGAGGAAGCAGTCGTCGTTTCGCCGGATGCAGGGGGCGTGGCCCGGGCCACCGAGTTCCGCGATCACCTCAAGGCGGGCTTGCAGCAGGTGATCGCCCGCGACGAGATGGCCATCGCGTTCAAACGACGCACTCCCAAAGGACCTCCCACCGTCATTGACATGGTGGGAGATGTCGAAGGACGGCCGGCGGTCATCTATGACGACATGATCCAGTCGGGCGGGACGCTGCTTCAAGTGGTGGACCGGCTGCTGAAGCGGGGTGCAACTGAGGTGCACGCCGCGGCCGTTCATGCCGATTTCACGCCAGGAACACAGGACAAACTGCGGGACTCCTCGCTCGCAACGCTCATCCTCTCCGACACGACGGCGACCGCGGTTGATTCGGCGGGTGGCAAGATCAGGATCGTGACAGCTGCTCGCATCCTAGCCCAAGCCATCTGGCGCATCCACACGCAACGGAGCGTGGGCTGGATTTTCCGCACACTGCGAGAGAACGACCGACTGCCGCCAGTCGAATAATAAAGTATCTATTCGGTCTCTTCTGGCGCGGGAACAGCCCGCCAGACGAGCAACAGCACTCTTAAAATCAAGAATAGGACGCCCACCAGAGCCGCGGTCAAGCCTGCAACGGATGCCAGGCCGACCAGCTGGGCGTTGATCTGGCCAGGCCAGTCAGGGGCGAAACCGGGAGCAGGGAAAAAACCAGTGATCCCCTGGCCGGTCACGCCCAGATAGGCCTCGGCGCCGATGCCATTCCAGCCGAGGCCAGCACGCCCGTCGGCGAAAATACCTGGCGCCAGCAGGCCGAGCACACCGCCCAGTAGACCCACCGGGATAGCGCCAGTCGGGTCTTTGATGCGCAGGACATAGCGCACCAGGAAGGTGATCAGCGGCGCCAAGAGCCCCGCCGCCGCGCCAAGAGCCAGCGCGGCCCAGGGCGGCACAAAAGCCAGCCCTGCCGCCACGCTAAGCACACCGGCCGCGGCGCCCCGAGCAGCCATCAGCGAATCGGCGGCACCGCTGGTGAACCAAGTGTAGAGGCAAGGGAGGAGGGCCCCACCTGCTGCTGCTAGGACAAGATTCACTGCAACCCGAGGCATGACCAGACCCATCTCGGTGTGGATGGGATTGGCCCAAGCAAGCCCCATTCCGCCGACGACGGACAGGGCGCTCCCCACCACTGCCAGCACCGGCAGATGGACCGGGGGCAATGTGGGCAATTCGCCTTCGGGCAGCGGGGGCAAACGGCGGCCAAAAAAGACGATGCCCAGCAATGCAGACAGACCGCCGACCACGGCTGCTGTGCTGACACCGGTCAGATCCACGTAACCGTGGCCCAGGCCCAGCGTATCGCCGATGTGCATCAGCCAGCCGCCACCGGCGAACCAGTTGCCAGCTACGGGGTAGACCAACGCGGCGGTGAGCAGGCCGCCCAGGGCAGCCATCCAGCCAGGCATCCGCTCACGCAGCGAGAGCAAAGGCAAGATCGTCGCCACAGCCACCGGCGGCAGGTAGGCCAGATAGAGGGCAAGCGCGGTTGGGGTCGAAGCTTCATCCAGTAGGAAAAAGCCGCGGAGACCCATCACGCCCCAGTCCAGGTTGACGGGCGAGGCCCATTCCCAGATCAGGCCTTCCAGGCCGGGTACACTCGCATAGCGGGACACCAGGCCGACACCACCCAGGTGGAAGGCAAAGCCGCAGGCCCAGAAGCTGATGGCCGCCAGAGCCAGCGCGCCCAGTCCGGCTACGGCTGATTTCGCGGGTCGGCGACCTGTCAGTCCGCCACCGGCGATGAGAATCAGGCCGATGGGCAGCAAGAGACCCAAAACTGCGAATTGTACGTTGAGCATTGAGAATTGAGCATTAATCATCATGAATTGTTCATTTGTTGCTGACGCCATGCTTGGCACCTTGGCCAAGTGGCTACGCATCTTGGGCTACGATACCCTGTTTGACCCATCCCTTGACGACCATCAACTGGCACGTTTGGCTCGGGCCGAAGACCGGGTTTTGCTCACCCGTGACCAGGCGTTGGCCCGGCGATCCGGACTGAGCACGTTCTTGGTCAACAGTGAGCACCTGGACGATCAAATCCGCCAGGTACTGACCGATCTGGAACTTGAGCCTGACCGGTCGTTTTCGCGATGCCCGGTCTGCAACAAAGTGCTAGAAACAATAAGCCGCGAGACCGCACGTAAACGGGTGCCGGCCTATGTGGCCCGGAAACACAAAGCGTTCAAAGCCTGTCCAGGCTGCCAGCGAGTTTACTGGCGAGGCAGCCACTGGAAGCAGATGAATGATCACCTGGCTCGGCTACAATCGGACAAGACATACAAAACCGAACAACAGGGTAAGAGGAACGGGTAAGGAAAAGCCGAACGATGTACCAAGTTGCCTTTCGTCACGCTATTACCTCGCTGCTCATTACACACCCACTCAAATGGAGGTTGAAAACTGGAACCTAACAAACTTGCCCACGTAATTGTAGACGCGATTACCGACCGCCTCGGCTCTGATATCGTCATGCTGGACATGCAAGGGGTGTCCCTACTGGCGGACTTTTTTGTCCTGTGCAATGCAGAGAGCTCACCCCAGTTCAAAGCCATCCTCGACGAGGTACAAAAACAAGCGAAGGCAGCAGGCAGTCGCTGCCTTCACGTCGAAGGGGAACCCGACTCGGGCTGGGTTCTGCTCGACTATGGCTCTGTGGTCGTCCACATCTTTGACCCTGCGCTCCGTACCTACTACAACCTGGAACAGCTGTGGAAGGAAGCAAAGCTAATCGTCCGCATCCAGTGACAAGATCACGTCGCCTATTATACTCGACGCCAAGCGAACTGGCAAGCGGACGTGGGTGGGTGACGGGTTGTGACGACCTTACCAACCAAAGTCGCATCTTGTAAGATCAGTACATTGGCGAGCTGTATCATCTCAATAACCTGGGGGAAACGCTGTTGGTAGTGCGCACTTTGTCAAAGGCACGCCTCGCTCTGCGTGCCTTTGGCATGGCGAAGCACCTACTACGAACGTACCCCCGATTTATTGAGATGCTAGGGCGGACTTTACAAACGGTAGCTCCACATTCAACCGCGGTCACCGAAACCTTGGCGAGAACGAGTCATTCTGAGGTGTGAAACGCCGCGCCGTCCCCCCGTGCCTGACCGCACGGGACAGGCCCCGTGCCTGACCGCACAGGACAGGCCGGCATCCCGGGGAAGAATCTCGCTGAATCATGACAACTACGGTTTAGCGTGGTCCTACCCTACAAACTGTGGAGGGAAAAAATGGCAGATTTGATGGATTTATTGTTCGAGCGCCGGAGTATCCGATCGTACACCGATGAACCAGTAAGAGACGAGCAGGTAGAGGCCATGCTCAAAGCCGCTATGGCTGCGCCGTCGGCCCGGGGTCTGCAGCCATGTCATTATCTCGTCTTGCGGGATCGCAAGCAACTGGACGACCTATCCGAGGTTCACAAGCACGCGTACATGCTAAAGAAAGCCCCGCTGGCCATCGTTGTCTGCGGCGATCAGACGGTTTCAAAGAAACATTGGGTGGAAGACACATGCGCGGCCACGCAGAATCTTCTTCTGGCAGCGACAGCCCTGGGTTTGGGAGGGGTGTGGATCACCTTGTACCCCAAAAAGAAGCATCAGAAGTATGCGCATGAGGTCCTGGATATCCCCGACGACATCGGCATCTTGTGCGCAGTGGCCCTGGGCCACCCGGCCGAGAAAAAGAAACTACGCACCCAATACGATACGAAACGCGTTCACCACGACAAGTGGTAATAGGAGAGGGAGCAAGGATGTTTAGCACATTTGACGAAGCGAGGCACTTTGTCGCAGATAACGACGTCAAGATGATAGACTTGAAGTACACCGACCTGTGG